>QILI01000168.1 GCA_003233305.1 Mizugakiibacter sp. | reverse complement strand
TGGGATCTTCGCCCTGTTCGAGTCGCTGCAAGACCTGTCGGGCCTGATCCAGTACCGAGCGTGGCAATCCTGCCAGTGCGGCGACCGCCAAACCAAAACTACGATCGGCGGGACCCTCTTTGACTGCATGCATAAACACCAGACGATTACCGTACTCGACCGCATCGAGGTGGACATTGGCGACATTTGTATGGATACCCGCCAGAGCGGTAAGTTCGAAGTAATGCGTGGCAAACAAGGTAAAAGAACCGTTGCTGGTGGCGAGGTGGACCGCGCAAGCCTCGGCCAGGGCAAGGCCATCGTAGGTCGAAGTACCGCGACCGATTTCATCCATCAACACCAGGCTGTGGGGACTGGCATTATGCAGAATGTTGGCCGTTTCGGTCATTTCGACCATGAAAGTGGACTGTCCTCTGGCCAGATCATCTCCGGCACCGATACGGGTAAAAATACGATCAATCGGGCCGATCACGGCACGCCTTGCAGGTACGAAACTACCGATATGTGCGAGTAGCACAATCAGTGCTGTTTGCCGCATGTAGGTGGATTTGCCACCCATATTGGGGCCGGTAATCACCAGCATGCGGCGGTTGTCGTGCAGGTCCAGATCGTTCGGCTCGAATGGCTCATCACGCACCTGCTCGACCACCGGGTGTCGCCCCTGTTCGATATGCAGACGAGGCTCGGAGACCAGTTCAGGTGGGCGCCAATCGAGACGCTCAGCGCGCTCAGCCAAGGTGGCTAGTACATCGAGTTCGGCTATGGCTGTGGTGCAGTTGCGCAGTGGTTCGAGTTTTTCCGCAAGGGTTTCGAGCAGGTCTTCGTACAGGGCGCGTTCCCGCATTAGGGCACGTTCACGAGCTGACAGGACCTTGTCTTCGAATTGTTTGAGTTCCTCGGTGATGTAGCGCTCGGTATTTTTTGTGGTTTGCCGTCGGGTGTAGTGAGTGGGAGCCTGCTCGGACTGGCTGCGGCTGATCTCGATGTAGTAGCCATGCACGCGGTTGTAACCGAGTTTGAGCGTGGCAATTCCGGTGCTTTTACGTTCCCGGGCCTCCAGTTCCTGTAGAAAGCGGTCGGCGCCGGTCGCCAGCTCGCGTAGCTGGTCAAGTTCAGCGTCAAAGCCAGGAGCGATGACTCCGCCATTACGAACTAGCATCGGCGGCTGTTCAACCAGCGATCGCCCCAGCCATGCAGCGGTATCGTCATGATTACCGATACGGGTGTCCAACCAACTCAGACGGGGACTATCCACCGTGGCCAGTTCGGCATGTAGGGTGGGGGTGCTCAACAGGCCATCTCTGAGTGTGGCCAGATCCCTTGGTCGGGCGCTGCGCAGCGCTATGCGGGCAAGGATGCGTTCGAGATCACCAAGGCCATGCAGGCATTCGCGCAAAGTGGCCGTTATACCACTTTCCAGTAACGCGCCAATGGCGTGGTGGCGCTCACGTAAAGTGCCCTGATCGCGGAGTGGGCGACCTAACCAGCGGCGCAGTAGGCGCGCGCCCATGGGGGTTACAGAGCCGTCGAGTACCCCGAGCAGGGTGTATTCGCGACGGCCACTAAGGTGCTGGTCCAGCTCCAGATTGCGGCGGGTGGCCGCGTCCATGGTAATCGTGTCGGTGCTGTTCTCGACGGTGAGTCCGGTCAGATGGGGTAGGGCCGTCTTCTGGGTTTCTTGCAGATAGGCCAGTAGGCAGCCGGCAGCACCGATCGCCCTGGGCAGGTCGGCACAACCGAATCCGGATAGATCCTGAGTTGCAAAAAATCGGCAAAGTTCGCGTCGAGCACTATCGGTATCGAAGTGCCACACTGGCCGTTGCCGCAGCCCCGGCAGGCCGGCAACGACTTTGGGTCCAGCAAAATCTTCGGCAACCAGAGTTTCCACAGGGGCAAGGCGGGCCAGCTCGGCGCTCAGGTCCGTTGCATCAGCGACTTCAGCAAGTAGAAAACGTCCACCGGCCAGATCTACCCAGGCGAGGCCAAAACCGTGTTGGCCAGCAGCAATAGCCAGCAACAGGTTTTCACGGTTTCCATCGAGTAGGGCCTCGTCCGTGACCGTACCCGGGGTAAGTACCCGAACGACCTTGCGTTCGACCAGGCCTTTGGCCTGGGCCGGGTCGCCGATCTGTTCGCAGATGGCAACGGGTTCACCGAGCCGCAGCAGTTTACCCAGATAGGTTTCTACCGCATGGACAGGAACCCCGGCCATGGGAATCGGAGCTCCGGCGGACTGGCCCCGCTGGGTCAAGGTGATGTTGAGCAGTTGCGCGGCCTTGCGGGCATCGGCATAGAACAGCTCGTAGAAATCACCCATCCGAAACAGCAACAAGGTGTCGGGATGCGCTGCCTTGGCAGTCAGATACTGGCGCATCAACGGAGTATGGGCGCTGAGTTCGGTGGGGTTGGGACTTGGCTTGGATCGTTTCAAGAGTGACTATGGTAACTATGGCTCAACATAGGAGTTTCGCATGGACGCCCCATGGATTCCCACTGATACCGAACTGGGTCTATTGGCTGAGGAGTTGGGGATCGAGCTGCAGCGCCAGGAACAGGTGCTGGTTACCGCCGAATCCTGTACCGGAGGTTGGCTCGCCAAGGCACTTACCGACCGGGCTGGCAGTTCGGTCTGGTTTGCTGGCGGGGTGGTGGCTTATAGCTATCAGGCCAAGCAGGCTTTGCTGGGGGTCGATTCCCGTACTCTGGAGATGTACGGTGCAGTGAGTCGGGAAACGGTGCTCGAGATGGTGTCTGGAGTCTTTGCTCACATTGACAGCAGCGTAGCCGTGGCGGTGACCGGCATTGCCGGGCCGAGTGGCAGTACCAGTGAAATCCCAATCGGGACCGTGTGGATCGGCTGGCAGTGCCGTGGGGGCAATGCGCAAGCCCAGGTATTCCATTTCAGCGGTGATCGCCAGGCAGTACGGCGACAGGCAGTTGCCATGGCCCTCAGCAGGGTTCGGCAAATCCTGACAGGAGAAAGCGCAGATTACTCTCATTGATTGCCCGGGGCTGTGGGATAATTCCAGGGCAGTATCGCAGTATTTGCGACACGGCCAGGTAATACTTCCAGTATCTGCTTTACAGATGAGGGTTAGACGATGGACGAAAACAAACTCCGCGCACTTACTTCCGCAATTAGCCAAATCGAAAAACAATTTGGTAAGGGAGCCATCATGCGGATGGGGGATCGTGTCGATACGGTTATGGACACAATCTCTACCGGTTCACTCGGTCTGGATATTGCCTTGGGTATTGGCGGCTTGCCGCGTGGCCGTGTGGTCGAGATCTATGGGCCGGAGTCATCCGGCAAGACCACCTTGACCCTACAGGTTATCGCCCAATGTCAGAAAAAGGGTGGCACGGCCGCCTTTGTCGATGCCGAGCATGCCCTGGATCCCTCGTATGCCGAAAAATTGGGGGTGAATGTCGATGACCTGCTGGTCTCGCAACCTGACACTGGGGAACAGGCCCTGGAAATCTCTGACATGCTGGTGCGCTCCGGTGCCGTTGACATGGTAGTGATCGATTCGGTCGCCGCCCTTACGCCTAAAGCCGAGATCGAAGGTGAGATGGGTGATTCGCATGTCGGTCTGCAAGCCCGTTTGATGAGCCAGGCTTTGCGCAAGCTGACCGCTAACATCAAGAAGACCAATTGCCTGGTGATCTTCATCAATCAGATCCGTATGAAAATTGGGGTGATGTTCGGCAGTCCCGAGACCACTACGGGTGGTAACGCCTTGAAGTTCTATGCCTCGGTACGTCTGGATATTCGACGTATTGGTGCAGTCAAAAAGGGTGATGAAGTGATCGGCTCGGAGACCCGGGTAAAAGTTGTCAAGAACAAGGTTGCTCCCCCATTTCGGAAAGCCGAATTCGAGATTCTCTACGGTGAGGGCACTTCACGTGAAGGTGAAATCATTGAATTGGGTGTCGCCGAAGGGCTGATCGACAAGGCTGGCGCGTGGTACAGCTACAAGGGTGATCGGATCGGCCAGGGCAAGGAGAACGTACGCCAGTACCTCAGAGATCATCCGGAGATGACCGATGATGTCGATGCCCAGTTGCGGGCTCGATTGCTGGCGGACGTACCAAGCGATAAGCCTGCCAAAGCGGTGGCAGCCAAGAAAGCCTGAGAGTGACTGGACAGAAAGTCTGGATGAACCGGCTGTTTTGGACTTGTCCTCGTGAACCAGCACCCGCATGACAAGCTCAAGCACCGCTCGGCCTATGAACGAGCGTTGACCATGCTGGGCCGACGTGAGTACTCGCGTCGGGAACTTGCTATGCGGTTGACCCGGAGCGGTTACAGCGAGACGGACGTGGAGGCGGCGCTTGAGCGGTTGATTGAGCAGGGCTATCAGGATGATCAACGCTTCGGAGAGATGTTGGTACGCACTCGTATTGCCCAAGGGTATGGGCCCTTACGGATCCGAGCTGAGCTGAAAACCCACCAGTTGCTCGCTACAGAGATCCAGGTTTTACTGGATGCGGCGGCCGCAGATTGGCAGGATCTTGCTTGTAAAATGCTCAGGCGCCGTTATGGACCGAGTTCGACAGCGGATCGTCAGCAACGGCTACGCCGTGCCCAGTTTCTTTTACGTCGTGGTTTCGACGCCGCCACGGTACGCTCTGTTACCCGCGTTGAAGTGGATGTCAGCATTGCCGACGACGAATGAAAGTATCGTGGTTATTTTTATCTGGATTGACCGAAAATGTGCTTCGATTTTCCGTCGTCGTAGTAGATTCTTCTCAAACCCGACAGATTGCCAGGGTCCACTTTTCCCGTGAGGTTGTAGCACTGGTATGAAAACCGCTGAAATCCGTAGCCGTTTCCTCAAATTTTTCCAACAGCGAGCCCATACCATTGTGCCCTCGGCACCTCTGGTACCGGGCAATGATCCGACCCTGCTGTTCACCAACTCGGGGATGGTGCAGTTCAAGAATGTGTTTCTTGGCAGTGAGAAGCCAGGCTATGTGCGGGCGGCAGATGTGCAGCGTTGCTTACGTGCTGGCGGCAAGCACAACGATCTCGATCAGGTGGGCTACACCGCGCGACACCACACGTTTTTTGAGATGCTGGGCAACTGGTCGTTCGGTGACTACTTCAAGCGGGAGGCGATCTCCTGGGCCTGGGAGTTGCTCACGGTCGAGTTCAAATTGCCCTCCGAAAAGTTATGGGTGACGGTTTATCACAGTGATGAAGAGGCCTACGATCTTTGGCATGAGCTTATCGGGGTGCCGGCTGAGCGCATTGTGCGTATCGGTGACAACAAGGGCAAGCCCTATGCCTCCGACAACTTCTGGCAGATGGCTGATACCGGTCCCTGCGGGCCTTGCACCGAAATTTTCTATGACCACGGCCCTGCTATTGCCGGGGGGCCGCCAGGTTCAGCTGACGAGGATGGCGATCGCTATATCGAGATCTGGAACTTGGTGTTCATGCAGTTTGACCGTAGCGCTGACGGGGTTTTGTCACCGCTTCCGGCACCGTGCGTGGATACCGGTATGGGCCTGGAGCGTCTGGCCGCCGTATTGCAGGGCAAACATTCCAATTATGAAATCGACCTGTTTCAGTGCCTGATCCAGAAAGCCGCACAATTGACCGCTACCCGCGATCTCCAAAACCAGTCACTGCGGGTTATCGCCGATCATATCCGCGCCTGCGCTTTTCTTATCGTTGATGGAGTGTTGCCGTCCAACGAGGGTCGTGGTTATGTACTACGCCGGATCATTCGGCGGGCTCTTCGGCATGGCTGGATGCTGGGTGTACGTGGGACCTTTTTCAGCAAAATGCTGGCCCCGCTGATTGAGCAAATGGGCGAGGCCTATCCGGATCTGGTCGCCAAACAGGCATTGCTGGAACATGCGTTATTGGCCGAAGAACAGCGTTTTGGGGAGACTCTTGAGCAGGGTATGAAGGTGTTTGATGAGGTGCTTGGGAGGACTTCTGCCTGTATTGCTGGCAGTGATGCCTTTCGTCTTTACGATACCTATGGCTTCCCTTTAGATCTGACTGCCGATATTGCCAGGGAACGTGGTTTGACCGTGGACCAGGCCGGCTTTGAAGTGGCCATGCAACAGCAGCGTACGCGGGCTCGTGCGGCCAGCCGGTTTGTGAGCAAGGGACAGTTGCCTGCAGAGTTGGTCAGCACTTTGCAGCCTACTGTTTTCCTGGGCTATGAATCACCACTAGTGGCAACTTGCCAGATTCTGGCCATGTTGCGAGATGGCCGCCAGCTCGCTGAGCTTGGGGAGGGTGAGGAGGCTGTGCTTATCCTCGAGCAGACCCCGTTCTATGCCGAATCCGGTGGCCAGGTGGGTGATACCGGGGTACTGGAACTTGCTGGTGGTGGACGGTTTGTGGTTCGCGATACCCAGAAGTTGGGGGGGGTGTTTCATGGCCATATCGGGTGCTGGCAAGGATCGTCGCCGTTGCGAAGTGGGGCGAAGGGGTGGGCGAAGGTCGACACCGAGCAGAGACAGGCCACGGTGCTCAATCATTCCGCCACCCATCTGTTGCATGCGGCGCTGCGTAAGGTACTGGGCGATCATGTCAGCCAGAAAGGTTCATTAGTGGCTCCGCATCGTCTGCGTTTCGATTTTTCGCATTCCCAACCGATCACGACCGATTTGCTACGTCAGGTCGAGGCTCTGGTCAATACCGAGATCCGTCGTAATTGGGCTGTCGAGACTCGGCAGATGGCTTATCAGGAAGCGCTGGAATTTGGTGCCATGGCGCTGTTCGGTGAGAAATATGGCGATCAGGTACGGGTTCTTAAAATGGGTGATTTCTCCACCGAACTGTGTGGTGGTACGCATGTGAAGCGCACGGGTGATATTGGCTTATTCAAGATTATTTCTGAGAGCGGAGTGGCTTCGGGAGTGCGACGCATCGAGGCAGTGACCGGGACTGCAGCACTGCATGCCGTGAATACAGCTGCAGAGCACCTGGAAGCTATTGCCGGCCAGCTTGGTTGCCCACTTGCCGAGGTGACTGAACGTTTGCAGGTTTTACTCGAGCGACAGAAGAAAATCGAACGGGAACTGCTGGCAGCACGTAGTAAAGCAGCGGGTTCGGCAACCGTGGATCTGGCTGCCAAGGCCCTATCCATTGATGGCGTACGAGTTGTGGCCGCACGTCTCGATGGCCTGGATGCCAAAGGTTTGCGGGAAGGTGTAGATGGACTCAAACAGAAACTCACTGATGCGGTGATTTGTCTCGCTAGTGCCACTGATGGCAAGGCCATGCTGGTTTGTGGCGTCAGCGGTATCGCCCTGCAGCGGAGCAAAGCCGGTGAAATTGTTGCGTATCTCGCTGCACAGATCGGTGGCAAGGGCGGTGGACGCCCGGATCTTGCCCAAGGTGGTGGCAGTGATGGCCCGGAATTGGATCAGGCACTGGGTGATTTGCCGAGCTGGCTCACCTCGAGATGGGAGGCTCGGTAAACGACAATACCCGCTTTTCAGGATTGGCTTATTAGACCTTACGATCTGTATATAAGTTTGCACGGATCCGGTCTCTAAGATAGTATTTACAGTCTGCACAGCCACCATACTGTGTACATTGTGGCGGCAGAGATTATGCGCCTTGGAAGGGTTTCGGTAGGATAGTGCGAGGGTGCGCTGCGAAGCCGATGTGTATACTGGTTAGTTAAATTATTCAGGAGTTGTCCCCCATGCTGATTCTGACCCGAAGGGTCGGTGAAACCCTGATGGTTGGTGATGATGTAAGCATTACGGTGCTTGGCGTCAAAGGCAATCAGGTACGCATCGGTATTAATGCACCGAAAGAAATCGCCGTGCATCGCGAAGAAATTTATCAACGAATCAAGGCTGAGCAGGCAAGTGCGGCGTTGGGTGACAGCAGCCCCCCAGACGATCCCGATCTGCAAAGCGAGTAAGACTTTGCACTGGCCGTCCCTAGACGCTACTTGTTGATTCTGAAAACAATCCGGAGAGATGCCCGAGAGGCTGAAGGGGCTCCCCTGCTAAGGGAGTATAGGGTTTATAGCCTTATCGTGGGTTCGAATCCCACTCTCTCCGCCAAAAATATCAATGCCCCTGGAAGGGGGTGTTAGCATTTTTAGTGAGGGGTGAGAAGCCTCGATAAATAGACAAAACAGGTTCAACGGATTCGTTGGGTGACCCTGTCCACGAAAACTGCATCTCCTGCTGCGATGATCTGCATCATAAAGTGGCACGAAATAATAATTTATCTTTTAATCACCCTAAGCTTGAATTCATCCTTTCCTGTGAGTCCGATGCTCAGATATTTCTGTTGGGCAGTGATGATGGCACAATTTTCCACCCCCCTGCAGTGGATGTATTCCTTCTCATGTACGCACTATAGAAGGAACCGGTCTGGACTTCTCAGGAATTGCCGTGAGGGCGAGGCGAATTCGTGAAATATCCAGGGTTACAGAAGGGCCGCCGAGGTTTATACCCTACGGGTGCGTTCGGTGCGGCAGGTGGTCGTCATTGCCGTGCTGGTGAAAATCCAGTCAAGAAAGTCATAGCCATGCAGTAGGCAGGTGATTTTTCTGATGGTTACAACTACCGGTCTCGTCGTAACGGCGTCACGCTGGATCCTGGGTCTGCACTCAGGATGACAGGGCCAGAAGTGCATATGTCAAACAGGTTGGAGAACTGATAATGGTAGACAGTTCAATAATATAGGTGGGTTATGGTTTAGCTGGATGGATAAGGTTAATATTAAAGTACACTGTCGTAAGTGGCATGCTCAGTTCTGATTTTGAATCCGCTGCCACTGTCGCTGTCGTCCCCATTCCATATCGGTGAACCTGAGCAAGGTATCCAATGGAATGGAATATTGCCATTTATCCGGGGGTTCTGGTATGACCAAAGGATCGCGCAATCCTCAAGAAGTGGGTTCCTCTACTGCGCGATTCTTGCGTATTACCCAGCTTTACAAAGCACTCAGTGAGATCAATCAGGCCATCGTGCGAATGCGCGATGAGGATGAATTGTTTCCACTTGTTTGCCGTGTTGCTGTGGATTTCGGGGGCGTTGGCATGGCCTGGATCGGCGTGAGGGATTCTGAAACCGAGCGCTTGGTTCCTATCCAGGCCTATGGTACCGGTACGGAATACGCTGAGCACATCGTGATTTCCACGAGCGTATCCTCTGCAGAGGGGTGTGGGCCTTCCGCGACGGCCTTTCGTGAGGGCCGTTCAGTCATTATTAATCACTTTAAGCAAAACCCGATGACGGCTCCCTGGTACGAACAAGCCAAACACTTTGGCTGGGGCAGCAGTGGGGCTTTTCCAATCCAGCGCCATGCCCAGCCCTTTGCACAGCTATCTGTATACCATCACGCCGAGGATTTCTTCGACGTCGAGACGGTGGCCTTATTTGAAGAAATGACCCGCGATATCAGCTTCGCACTCGACAATTTTGATCGTGAACGGCAGCGCCAGATGGTGCTTGAGTCGCTGCAAGCCAGTCAACGCCACTTTCGGGCCTATTTTGAGCGCTCCATGGTGGGTATGGCGGCATTGCGCCCGGACTACACGTGGTTGGAAACCAACGAATCTTTTTGCAAGATGCTCGGCTACACGCAAGATGAGCTCTTCGCCCTTTCATGGTCGGATATACAACATCCTGATGACCTCGAAAAAAGTGAAATTGCACTTCATAGACTGGTAATCGGGGACATTGACGAATACACCCTGGACAAACGGCTTATTCGTAAGGACGGTAGCATTCTTTATGTTCGTGTTGCACCGTGTGCGGTGCGCAATGACGATGGCAGCCTGGCCTATTCAGTATCACTGATCGAGGATATTACCGAGCGCAAGAATCAGGAGCGGGTACTGCAAGCCGAGCGTGAGATGACTCTGCGTTTGTTGGAAACCTTGCCGGTGGGGGTAGTGGCCTGCGATGGTGAAGGCCAGCTTTCCATGTTTAACGATGTGGCCAAGGTCTGGCATAACGCTGATTTGCTGGCACTGCCACCGGATCAGTGGGCCGCATACTATCAACTATACGAAGCAGATGGCATTACGCCACTGGTTACTGAGCGGATTCCGCTGTATCGGGCATTGCATGGCGAAACGGTGCGCGATATGGAAATGACGCTCATCGACAAGGGCCGGTCACCTCGGACCATCCTCTGCAATGCCACTCAGTTGCGCGCCAGCGATGGACGGTCACTTGGTGCTGTTGTGGCCCAGCTCGATATCACCGAACGCAAGCAGACTGAAGCACGTATTCAGCAGCTTGCTTTCTACGATTCCCTTACCGGATTACCTAATCGGCACACTCTGGAACAATACCTGCCCGAAGCTACCGCTCGTGCCCAGCGCCATCACACCCGCTATGCCATTGGCTTTATTGATCTCGATGACTTTAAACCGATTAATGACCGTTGGGGGCACCAGACCGGGGATGAATTGCTCAGGCAATTAGCCGGGCGTTTACGCAAAACCTTGCGTGAGACGGACTTTATCGCCCGCCTGGGTGGTGACGAGTTCGTGGTGGTTTTCGAGGATCTCAATATAAAAAATACTCTGGCCGAGTTGCGTATCCTGCTGGAGCGTTTACATCAGGCAGTCGAAACACCTTTCGATTTGGGTGCGGATCACCAGGTCATGATTGATATGACCCTGGGGCTGGCCATTGCTGGTCAGGAAGATACACTTGATGCCCTGCTGCGCCAGACCGATGCTGCAATGTATCAGGCCAAGCAGCATAAGGCTGAGCGTACTCACTGGTGGTGGCTGGCTGGTACCGCTGAGCCACAGGAAGCCCCCCAGGTTGAAATTGACCCATTTGGCCTCATCGCCCAAGCACTTCTGAGTAACCATGAGTACTTCATTGAGCGTTTGTCCGTGGGTTTTATGGAAGCTTTTTACGATCATTTTCAGACTGTGCCCAGGGCTGCTGAGATCCTCACTAGTCTTAATGAACAAGATCTTACTCGTTTAAAGCACGAGCAGATTGAACATCTGCGTTTCATTACTTCGCCGTTGACCACCCGTGAAGCCCTTTGCGAACGATCACAACAGCGTGGCCGAACTCTGGTGCTGATGGGGGTAGACAGCGCTCTGATGGTGAGTAACTTTGAACTCTATCAACGGCAGCTGGCCGAGTCTCTGGATTGTTCCACTTTGCGGACCCAAGACCGCTATCGGCTACTGAAAATTATTGTTGCGCGTCATGATATCAATCTGCAATACCAAATACGCTCTATAGCAATAGTGCGTGATGCCTACTACACGGCACTCATCGAACCCTTGTCCAGGAGCATGTCCAACTGGCATGCTTTGATGCAGACTGAACTTGATCGTCTGGGAGGTCTGCCCGGTGTCACGGCCGTCATACTGATGCGTCCTGATGCGCAGGGGCACTTTATCGTTGAAGCCGTAGCGGGTTCATGGGGTGGGACCGCCGCTGAAGTGCTCGGTCAAGCGGATTTTCAGATTATGACTGATCCGCACCATCCCCGTGGTCAGGGAATTGTTGCGCACGCCTGGCGGGATATGACTATTCATAACGTGGCCGATTATCTGGTTGAGGCAGGCCTGCAACCTTGGCGGGAGGCTGCCAAACAAAACGGTGCGCGTTCTGCCCTGGCCATTCCTATTCGCGATAGCCAGGGCCATGCGACCGCTATACTGGAGTTTTTTGGCACCTATCCCCATCAGTTCAGTGGCAGCGATCCATTGCGCTGGGCAGAAAGTTTGCAACACCGCTTCGAAGTTTTGTGGCGGCAACGGGGAAGCAGCACTCCGGTGGTTCCCAGCAATCAGGTTGCGATATGGCGAGAGCGTCTTTTCACAGGAGGGTTACGCCTAGTTTTGCAACCTATTATTGATCTGGAAAGCGGTCGGGTAATCAAAGCCGAGGGCTTGGCTCGTCTGGTATGCGAAGATGGCACGCTTATATACCCAGGACAATTCTTACCACTGCTGGGTGCCAACGAACTCTACCAGTTGTTCTGGCTAACACTTACCCAAGCTATCGATAACCTCCGTGATTGGCAAAAGCGGGGCTTGGACTGGTCTATCAGTATCAATCTGGCACCCTCCAGCTTGCTTGAGTCGGATCTGGCCGCGCATATCAAAGAACGCTTAAATGTGTGCGATTGCTCGGCTGGGCGCCTGACTTTGGAAGTGCTTGAGTCAGAAAATATTACTCAGCCGCAACAGGAAGCTGCCCTCCATGCTCTCAAGGCTATCGGAGTGGGCTTGGCGTTGGATGATCTGGGAGCCGGTTATGCCAGTCTATTACGTGTCGTTCGTGATCCTTTAGACGTTCTTAAAATCGACCAGAACCTGATCCGCCAGCTACCGGAAGATCCCCTTGCAACCTTGGTGCTGTTATGGACGCTGATCAATCTGGCAAAGAATCTCAAGCATGAGCTGGTCGTCGAAGGGCTGGAGACCCCGGCACTGATAGAGGTGGTGCAACAGCTTGGCGCACCCTTGGGACAAGGTTATGGCATTGCCCGGCCGATGCCGGCAGAAGAATTTCCAAAGTGGGCCAAGGGGTTTCAGTTGCCGGTCCATCACCAGCAGATTACTACCTTTGCCGGTGCCCTGAGCCGGCATTGGGCCTGGCAGCATACGCATGCTACAAGTCTTACCCGCTACGATGGTTGCCCGATCACCGATTTTCTCAAAAGTCGTGGCTTTGAGGATGCCGAAGTCAGTCAATGGCACCGCCGGGTACATGCTGATGAAGAGGATCGTCAGGTCTGTTCTGATCACCTGCTCGACTGGTTGGTAACGAAGGTGCGAGAAGAAGGCGTAGGTATCGAGTGATTTTCCACCCGAGGCCACGGGACCCTGTCGTTCGCTCAGGTTATTTGTAGTTTTGCCATAGCAAGTCTGCATTTCCAGAGCGTTTTTTAAACCTGCCAGCTCAGGCCTGGCAACAGAATAGATTTGTGGTGATGAGAGCTGGAAATCAAGTCGATTAGGTTATATTATTAGCAAACTAACAGTTTGATTGCATATAATAGCCTAAACATGAATATGTTAAATAGTAGCCCCCAGTTAACAGGTGAGCATCTGGGCGCTGAACTGGCTGAGACCGGTCGGATCTGGCGTGGATTACTGGATCAGCGACTGCAGCCGTTGGGCCTGAGTCAGGCTCGTTGGCTGATCCTCCTGCATCTATCTAAACATCCCCAGGGATTGAAACAGGTGGAGCTGGCAACGCGTATTGGTATTCGTCCAGCCAGTTTAAGTCTGCAGGTCGAACGATTGGTTCAGCAAGGTTGGGTGCAACGAAATTGTACTCAGGGCGACCGGCGCAGCAATACGCTGTGCCTCACCAAACAAGCACGGAATTTGTCACAGCAAATTATGCAGACGGCTGCCCGTGTTCGGGAGGAACTTCTCGCCGGTCTTGCTGCCGAAGACATTGAATGTTGTGGACGGGTTCTTGCTCATATTCGCCAGCGGGCCCAGTCGCTATGAAACAGCTGCAATAGTTACCGCCTTCCATGATCGAAACGCAGCCCAGGAATCGAAGCCCAGGAATCGAAGCCCAGAAGAACCTGAGCCACGTTGCATTTATGCCGGGGTATCCACTCATGCAGGAATGAGGCCGCCAGATTCGTACCAGGCTTGTTGCGGGTGCGGCCATCGTAAAGTCAAGCCAATCAACCAAGGATTTCTTGCATGAAACGACTTGCCCGGTACATCGTCATTGCCATTATTGTTCTCGGGCTTGGCTTGGGCGGTACCCGCTACTGGTACACCTCGACCTATTACCCATCGACCGACGATGCCTATGTATATGCCCATACGGTGCAAGTAGCGCCACGTATATCAGGTCCCGTACTGACTGTGGCGGTGCACGATCATGAGAATGTGCTGAAAGGCCAGCTGCTGTATACGATTGATCCCATTATCTATCGTCTGCAAGTGCGCAGGGCCAAGGCGGAACTTGGACTGGCCCGGCAAGATGTCGCCCAGCTCGCTGCTGCGGTGGCTGCTTCCGGAGCGGAGGTTCGCCAGGCTTTAGTGCTTTCTGCAAATGCCCAGGGTAAGGCTGGGCGTCAGGTACGCCTGAGTAAGCGTGGGTTTACCAACCGACAGGCGCTAGAGGATGCCGAGGATGCTGCAAGGGCGGCCGTATCGGCCTTGCAGGTCAGTGAGGCACGGCTAGCCCAGGCCAGATTGAGGATGGGTAAACCGGAGCGCCAGAATCATCAAATCCAGGCGGCACAGACCAATCTGCAACTGGCCGAAATCAGGCTGGGGTATGCCCGGATTACGGCCGCCTGCGATGGTCAGATATCCCGATTCCAATTACGGCCTGGTGATTACGTGGTCCAGGGGCAGTCCAATTTTGTTCTGGTTTGCAAGCATTCCTGGTGGGTCGATGCCAATTTCAAGGAGACCGATCTAGCCAGAATTCACCCTGGTGAGAACGCCACGATTACCGTAGATATGTATGGCGGGCACACATTTCGCGGTCGAGTGCTCAGTATCAATCCGGCCAGTGGCTCAGCATTTTCCCTGCTACCGCCTGAAAATGCCACCGGTAGCTGGGTGAAGGTTACCCAGCGGGTTCCGGTACGTGTGGCGATCCTTGATGCTGCCGATAAATTTCCACTGCGTGTAGGCACCTCAGCTGTGGTTAGTATCGACACCCGGCATGGCCCGACTCACGAATCGTCGCAGGCAGCAAAGATTCGCTGAGCCATGGACGGTTCGCAATACTCTACCCGGGAGCGCATCCTCATCAGTGTTGCGGTGATGACCGCAACCATGATGCAGTTGATCGACACGACCATCGTCAATGTTGCGCTACCGCATATGCAGGGCTCACTGGGTACGACTCGTGGTGAGATTTCCTGGGTGCTGACTACTTATTTGGTCTCCTCAGGTATTTTCATGCCCTTGACCGGGTATTTTGCCGACAAGTGGGGACAGCGCCGCTTCCTGTTGTTGAGCATGTCGGGCTTCGTAATCAGCTCCATGCTCTGCGGCCTGTCGATCAGCCTTCAGGAAATCGTGCTGTTTCGCCTTGCCCAGGGTGTTTTTGGGGCGGCCCTGGTGCCCTTATCACAATCGATTATGGTGCAGATCTTTCCGGTGGAGAAACGTGGTCAGGCGATGGCACTTTGGGGGGTTGGGGTTCTCCTCGGGCCGATCATCGGGCCGACCCTGGGAGGCTTTCTCACCCAACATTTGAGCTGGCGCTGGACCTTTTTCGTCAATCTTCCGGTAGGTCTGGGGGCGCTGGCGCTTGCCGCTGCGGTGGTACCTGACAGTCCGCGGCGTGAGCGCAGTATGGACTGGGCTGGCTTCCTATATCTGGCCATGGCTATCGGTGGTTTGCAATTTGTACTGGATCGGGGCAATGAGGATGGATGGTTTGCATCGCGGATTATTCTGGTTATGAGCGTCATGGCGATACTCGGGTTTGTGGCGTTCATTGATCATGCTTTACGTAAAAAAGACAAGGCTCTGTTTAATCTTTCGATTTTCAAGGATCGCAATTTCACCACTGCGAGTCTGCTGATTTCAGCCATGGGACTTGGTATGTACGGTGCTACGCTGTTGTCGCCGGAATTGCTGGAGGGTTTGCTGAAGTATCCGGCACTCACCTCCGGTTTGGTGCTGGTGCCTCGTGGCTTGGTCGCCATGTTGACCATGATGGTGGTCGGGCGGTTGATCGGCAAGATCGATGCGCGCATTCTCATCGGTTTGGGGATCTTGATCTTTTCGACGGGCCTGTTTGTGATGACCCGTTACAACCTCAATATCGATGTGTTCTGGGCAGTCTGGCCCATGACCTTGCTCGGGCTAGGTATGGGACTGATTTTTCCTCCCGTGAGCACGATTGCCTACGCGACTCTGCCGCGTGAAATATCCTCAGAGGCGGCGGGGGTTTTCAATCTCCTGCGAACCATTGGTTCAGCCGTGGGAATTTCCATTGTTTCCACCATTCTCACCCGCCAGACCCAGGTATCCTGGAATCAGCTGGGTGGCCATATCAATGCAAGCAATCCGGCATTACAGCATTTTCTACAGCAGTTAGGGCTACGCTTGCATGCAACGATTACCCCGTATGTGCTGGGCATAGAACTATCCCGTCAGGCCAACATGCAGGGGTTTATCGATAGCTTCCAGTTCATGGCCTGGGTATTTCTTGCCACCTTCCCGTTGGTCTTTTTTATGAAGGGAGCAAGTCTTAAAAATATGAAATATCAATGAGATATTATAATTAGCTAACCTAGAATAAAGATAAATACAGATTACTTGGCAATCAATCGGGTTCGTAGTCGAGCCATGGGGATAGCCAATGCTCGGCCTCTTCGAGGCTCCAGTTCTTGCGTTGCGCGTAGTCGTCGATCTGTTCCCGGCTCAGCCGACCAACCACAAAGTACTGGCTTTGCGGATGCGAGAAATACCAGCCTGAAACGGCGGCAGCTGGATACATGGCAAAACCTTCGGTAAGTTGTATGCCCGTATTGGCGGTGGCCTTGAGCAGTTTGAACAGAGTGGCTTTTTCAGTGTGATCCGGGCAGGCCGGATAGCCTGGAGCCGGGCGGATGCCACGGTAGTGTTCGGCAATCAGGGCATGGTTATCCAGTTTTTCGTCTTCGGCATAGCCCCAAAACTCGGTGCGTACGCGTTCATGCAGGTGCTCGGCAAAGGCTTCGGCGAGACGGTCGGCCAGAGCCTTGAGGATGATCGAGGAATAATCATCATCATCGGCCTGGAAACGCGCTAAATGCCCCTCAATGCCAAGGCCGGTGGTGACGGCAAAGCCACCGATCCAATCCGGTTTGTTGAACTCCTTAGGGGTGATGAAATCGGCCAGGCAGAGATTGGGTCGATCAATAGGTTTGTCAGCCTGCTGACGTAGGCTGTGCAGGATAGCCAGCCGGGTGGTGCGAGTCGTGTCGCTGTATACCTGCACATCATCGCCGCTGTTCGCAGCGGGCCACAGACCGATAACGGCACGAGCCGTCAGCCATTTTTCGGTGATGATTTTATCCAGCATGGCCTGGGCGTCGGAGAATAGTTCGCTGGCCTGCTGGCCGACGACCTCGTCAGTAAGAATGGCCGGATAGCGTCCCCGCAGCTCCCAGGCCTGAAAAAATGGCGTCCAGTCGATATAGTCCCGCAGCTTGGCAAGATCGTAGTCGTTAAACACACTTAGGCCGGGGCGCTTGGGTTGTGGAGGGTGGTAGTTGCTCCAGTCGCAGCTAAAGCGCTGCTCGCGAGCCTGGTGCAGTGCCATCAGTCGCTTGCCCGGGCCGCGGTTGCGATACCGTTCGCGCACTTTGGCGTAGTCGGTGCGTACCTTGGCGAGAAAATCTTTGCCCCGATCCTTGCTGACCAGCGATTGCGCAACACCAACAGCCCGCGAGGCATCTTTCACCCACACCGTACCCGCCTCATAGTGGGGCTCGATCTTCAGCGCGGTATGGGCACGTGAGGTGGTGGCCCCACCGATCAGCAGTGGTACCTGCAGGCCTTGACGCTGCATTTCTTTGGCGACCTGGCCCATCTCCTCCAGCGATGGTGTAATCAGACCGGATAGGCCGATGATGTCAGCCTGCTTGGCCTTGGCTGTGTCGAGGATCTTTTGGGTGGGCACCATCACCCCCAGGTCGATCACCTCGAAATTATTGCAGCGGAGCACCACCCCAACGATATTCTTGCCAATATCGTGCACATCGCCCTTGACCGTAGCCATCACGATCGTACCGTTGTTCTTACCAGTATCACCGCTGCGCAGTTTTTCCTCTTCGATGTACGGCAACAGGTAAGTCACCGCTTTCTTCATCACTCGGGCCGACTTGACCACCTGGGGCAGAAACATCTTACCTGCGCCAAACAAGTCGCCGACCACATTCATGCCATCCATCAGTGGCCCTTCGATCACATCCAGAGGTCGGCTACTCAGTTGCCGGGCTGCCTCGGTGTCCTCAACGACGAATTGATCGATACCATGCACCAGTGCATGGCTGAGTCGTTCCTGGACTGGCTGTTCGCGCCAGGCGAGCGTGACGACGGCAGCTTCACCTCGCGTACCTTGGTAGTTATCGGCGATTTCGAGTAAACGTTCTGTAGCGTCTGCATTGCGGTTGAGGACCACATCCTCGACCCGCTGACGCAGATCGGCATCGAGATCGTCGTAGATGGCCAGCGTGCCGGCGTTGACAATACCCATGTCCATGCCGGCGCGGATCGCGTGGTATAGAAACACCGAATGGATCGCCTCGCGTACGGTATGGTTGCCGCGAAACGAGAACGATACATTGGAGACTCCGCCGGAAACGTGGCAGGCCGGAAAGCGCCGTTTCAGTTCCCGGGTAGCTTCTATAAAATCCACCGCATAGTTGCTGTGTTCCTCAATACCGGTAGCGATGGCGAAGATGTTCGGATCGAAGATAATGTCTTCAGGAGGGAAGTCCAATTCTCCGGTAAGTAGCTGGTAGGCGCGCGAACAGATGGCGATCTTGCGTTCGAGGGTATCCGCCTGACCCTGCGTATCGAAGGCCATCACGACGACGGCGGCACCGTATTGCATGACCTTGCGGGCCTGGTCGAGAAAAATTTCCTCACCTTCTTTCATCGAGATGGAATTGACGACACCTTTGCCTTGCAGACAGCGCAAACCCGCCTCGATCACACTCCACTTGGATGAGTCCACCATCACTGGTACCCGGGCGATATCGGGTTCAGCGGCAATCAGGTTGAGAAAGCGGACCATCGCTGCTTCGGAGTCGATCAGTCCTTCATCCATGTTCACGTCGATGATCTGGGCGCCGCTGGCGACCTGCTGGCGGGCCACTTCGACAGCCTCAGCGTAACGATCCTCCTTGATCAACCGCTTGAACTTTGCCGAACCGGTGACGTTGGTACGCTCACCGATATTGACGAATAGCAAATCAGGGGTAATAAGTAGCGGTTCAAGACCGGACAGGCGGGTAGGGCGTGCGGTGTTCATGGTTATAGGCGTTGAGTGATATATAGGTACGGTAAGACCTGTTCCAGGCAGACAAACTTCATGCTGCCGTCGCCGTATCGAGTGCAGGTAATGCACGCGGTGCGCAGTCGCGTACGGCTTCACTGATTGCCTTAATGTGGGCTGGAGACGTGCCACAGCAGCCGCCAACGAGGTTGAGTAAGCCGGATGCGGCAAATTCACCAAGCACGCTAGCCATGGATTCAGGCGTTTCGTCGTATTCGCCGAAGGCATTGGGTAAGCCGGCATTCGGGTGGGTGCTTACCTCACATTCGGCGATATTGGCCAGGGTTTGCACATGGGGCCGTAGCTCGGCAGCACCAAGTGCGCAGTTCAGACCGATAGATAGTGGCCGGGCGTGTTGTACCGAATACCAGAATGCTTCAGTAGTTTGCCCCGATAGGGTTCGCCCAGAGCGGTCGGTAATGGTTCCCGAGATCATCAGCGGCAGGCGCCCGCCACGTTCACGAAATAGTTCGCTCAGGGCGAACAGGGCGGCCTTGGCATTGAGGGTATCGAAGATGGTCTCGACCATGATTAAATCTGCTCCACCCTCGATCAGACCCTTGGCTGATTCACTGTAGTTGCTGGCCAGTTCGCTGAAGCTGACATTGCGAAAGCCTGGATCATTCACGTCCGGCGACAGTGATGCGGTGCGGCTGGTGGGACCGAGAACGCCGATGACAAAGCGGGGGCGATCCGGGGTGTCGGCTTGCATCGCATCGCAGACGCTGCGGGCGAGACGGGCACCCTCCCGGTTCAGTTCACCAGCCAGATGCTCTAGGTGATAATCAGCCTGGCTGATACGGGTGGAATTAAAGGTATTGGTTTCGAGCAGGTCAGCGCCCGCCTCCAGGTAGGCACGATGCACGCTACAGATGACGTCCGGTTGGGTCAGGGTAAGCAGATCATTGTTGCCCCTGAGATCACAGGAACCAGGATGTTCGTGTGGCCCGTGTTCGCCGTCATGTCCATGCGCAAAGCGCTTGCCACGAAAGCCCGATTCGTCGAGTTGATGGCTTTGTAACACCGTGCCCATGGCCCCGTCCAGGACCAGAATCCGTTGCTGTAGAGCGTCATGCAAACGCTCGACGCGTGCGGGGTGTAGCCAGGGCAGGGTATTCATGGTTTCCTCGCCAGCAAGGTGATCACTTCAAAATGCGGTGGCCTGCGTTCCCTGCTGACCCGGGTGCACTGCACATCAGTAAGGCCGGCTTGGCTACCCATGGTTTCTAGTTCGGCCTGTCGGAAACCCTGGTTG
>QILI01000057.1 GCA_003233305.1 Mizugakiibacter sp. | reverse complement strand
TTCGTCATTCCCGCATAGGCGGGAATCCACTCGGCCCGGAGTACGTTTGAGGCCTGCTCGGACGCTACCGTTAGACCGTGGATCCCGGGTCGGTGCCCGGGATGACAAGACAAGGGCACCGCGAACCACGGCGATAGACAAGCATGCCTCCCATTCGTCATTCCCGCATAGGCGTTCGTCATTCCCGCATAGGCGGGAATCCACTCGGCCCGGAGTACGTTTGAGGCCTGCTCGGACGCTACCGTTAGACCGTGGATCCCGGGTCTGCTGCCCGGGATGACGGAACTTTTGTCTACGGACGCTCTGCGTGCAGAGCGGTAAGCATCCATCTATCTACGGCAAGTAGGCTGCATGGATCGAAATGGGTACCGGTTCTTAGAGCCGCACCGTAGCCGCTTCAGGCGGCAGGTGGACTGGCCCCTTCAAAGTAAACCGCTTTGGCACCCTCAATCGGCCCGACACGGGCCTGCTTACTGATATACAGTTCCACGGACCGTTCGAAACGCAGCGTACCCCGTACCGTGCTGCCAGGGCCGATCACCACTCTAGGTTTTTTTCTGAAAGCGGAAAACCACGACGTAAACCAGTCATGGTTCGCCTGAACACGAATTCCCCCAGCGACGAGAGCCGCATTTTTCAGGGTGATATTGCCTGAGGTGGTTTCCAGGCTCCCGCCAACATGAGCACCATCCAGGATGATTGCGCCGTTTACATTACTTACCTGTCCCGTAACTTGCGTCTTGGGGGCGAGTTGGATGGAGCCATTGACGGTTATGACCCTGCCCATGACTCTTGCTTGCGCAGCGGCATGAATTGAGCCGTTGACTGTGCTCAGCGATGTCGCCGTGGCACCTTCCCCAAGCCGTATCGAACCATTGACGGTAGTGGTCTTGCCAACCTGGGCGTGGGCACCAATCTCGATAGAACCATTAACGGTGCTGAGATCACCGGTGTGTTCGCTCTCCGCCACCTGAATATTGGCATTGACTCGGGAAATGCTACCGATTGCGGATGGTGATGGTGATGACCCAGGTACTGTGGAACCAGCCTGAGCCATCCCCGGCACCAGTCCGGTCAGGAGAATGACCATACACAACGAGACCTTATTCATCACAGCTATCTCCTACAAACAAAATTATGGCTGATCGTAGCTCAAGCCGCCGCCGAGTAAAGGTTGCAAACGGATGCTCACTGCGTGGTCATGGCTTTCTTCACTGGATTTCCTCCTTCACGGGACGGACAAGCACGGCTGCTGGCATCACAGAAAATAGCCTCAACCCGGGATCCAGAACCGGTATCTACAGCGAAGCAGACTGGCTACACGTCTATGGACGCCATAAATAGGCGTGCCCTGTGTGTCAACATGAGTCCAGACCCAGCGAGAACGTCTGTGGAAAATTATCCGCGCAAAACAGCCACTGAATAAAACGCTTCAAACAGGATGATGCAATACATTAGCATGGCGGCTGGTTCTACTCAGCCAACGTGACGACCTGTGCAAGCCCGTCTATCACCCCCAGGATCCAGCACCGATGTCCCGACCCAAACCTTTACTTTTGTTGATCCTTGATGGCTGGGGTGCACGCATAGAGCGTACTGCCAATGCCGTAGCCCTTGCCCACACTCCCAACTGGGATAGCCTGTTGCAAAGCTATCCACATACCCTCATTAACACCTATGGTCTGGCCGTGGGTCTGCCTGAAGGGCAGATGGGCAATTCCGAAGTCGGGCACATGAACCTGGGTGCCGGACGCGTTGTCTATCAGGAACTGACCCGTATCAATCGCGCCGTCAGCAATGGCGATTTCCAGACTAACGCGGCATTGTTACAGGCCTGCCGGGTGGCACGGCAGAATTCGGGTCGCTTGCATGTGATGGGTCTGCTCAGTACCGGTGGGGTACATAGCCAGGAAGAGCACATCTTCGCGATGATTCGTCTCGCCCATGCGCAGGGCGTGGCTGACATCTCCGTACATGCCTTTCTTGATGGTCGTGATACGCCGCCACAAAGTGCCGGACCTTCACTGCAGCGCTTGCAAGCGGTATGCGAGGCTACCCCTGGCGCAAGGATTGCCAGTATCAGCGGTCGTTATTACGCCATGGATCGCGACCAGCGCTGGGAGCGCATCGAAGAAGCCTGGATAACCATTGTCGAGGCCGGAGGCCACCAAGCTAATGACGCCGCAGCCGCACTGCAACAGGCCTATGCCCGCGGAGAAAGCGACGAGTTTGTACGGCCTACCGCTCTCCATGGCGATCTGCCCATGCAGGACGGTGATGCCGTGGTATTTATGAATTTCCGTGCTGACCGCGCCCGCCAACTCAGCCGGGTCCTGTTCGACCCAGACTTCGATGCCTGGGTAGCGCCGCGCAGGCCCAAACTTTCGGCCTTTATCACCCTGACCGAGTACGCCGCTGACCTGCCGGTTACCGCCGTGGCCTTCCCCCCCCAGAATCTGCGGCAGACCCTCGGTGAGGTACTTGCCGTACAGAAGATGAAACAGTTGCGCATCGCCGAGACGGAAAAATATGCCCACGTCACCTTCTTTTTCTCTGGCGGTCGTGAAGTCCCGTTTCCCGGTGAGGAACGCATCCTGGTACCCAGCCCTAAAGTTGCCACCTACGACCTGCAACCCGAGATGAGCCTGCCCGAACTGACCGACAGGCTATTGGTTGCGATCCATAGCGATTTCGACTTCATCGTCTGCAATATCGCCAACCCGGACATGGTTGGACATACCGGCAAGCTTGATGCTGCCATCCAGGCCGCCGAAGCTGTGGACCAAGCCCTTGGCCGTCTGCTTGAATGTGTACGCTCAGTGGGTGGGGAAATGTTGCTCACCGCCGACCATGGCAACCTCGAACAGATGCTCGACGAGGCGGGCCGACCGCACACCCAGCACACCGTCGGCCCGGTGCCACTGGTCTATATAGGCCGCCCCACTGCACGGCTCGAATCCGGTGGGGCACTGTGCGATGTCGCCCCGACCGTGCTCGAGTTACTAGAGCTCCCACAACCCGACGCCATGAGTGGTCACAGCCTGATACGCTTCAGCTAAAACAGCAGAAACCACTCGGTAAAAATAGTAAAAACCCCGTTGATGGTAACTCCACTGCTGGTCCACGCCCGGGTTGGGCGTGGACCGACACCGTAGCGAACCTCTACGAGGATGCCGGGGCCGCAGTTTTGACACTCACTGTTGCCTTGGTTACCCCCGGTCCCAGATATTTGCGCAGGAATGCACTCATCTTGTGCAGTAAGGCGAGACGATGAGGTTCAGTAGTGAAGCCATGTGGCTCACCCGAAAAATACAGCCACTCATAGGGTTTGCCTGCCGCCTGCAGGGCACCCCGTAGACGCTCGGCGTTCTCTGGCGGAACCCTGGGATCGGAGCCACCTTGGGCAATAAGCACCGGTACATTGAAGCGCTTCAGCATAAACAATGGTGAGATCGCTCTGGCCTCGGTCGGTGTACCCACTGCCTTGAACAGGTAATAATTGCCTCCTTGACTGTGTGAGGTGTCGCTGCGATTCATCTCAATGCTCCAATCAGAAACACCGGCATAGTCGATCGCACATTTATACAGTTTGGGAGCAAGAATCGGTTGCATCAGGGATGAATAGCCACCAAAACTACCGCCAAATACGCAGATCCGCTGGGGATTTACATACCCCTTGCGGATCGCCCAATGCACCGCATCGATGATGTCATTTTGAATGCCGGTACCGAACTGACGATATCCCGACTTCTGAAAATTCGGCCCCCGCCCACCCGACCCACGATAGTTGACGTTGAGCACAGCGTAGCCACGGTTGGCCAAGAACGGAGCAATCTGCAGCGGATCATAGGACCACTGGTCCCGAGGGCCAATCGGGCCACCATGGACCATAACCACTGTTGGTAGGTTTTTGTGTGACACTCCGGCGGGGAAAGTCAGGTAACCATCCAGCAACAGGCCATTGCGGTTGTGGTAACGGAAAGCAACACGTGGGCCGATTAGAGAGGGCTTGATCCACGGTTCAAAGCGCATTAGCGGGCGCAGATGCATGGTCTTCATGTTGAGCAAGGCAGCCTCACCCGGATCACGACCACTATTGGCCACGATCAGGGCAATATTGCCATCTCTACTGAATCCGGCAAAACGTACGAATTGAGTGCCAAACTGCTGGTTCAGCGCTTTTAGAACCTCGCTGTAGCGATTATCCTGCAGATAGGTGATAACCGGCTTGCCATGGGCATACACACCCGCAAAGGTCACCGCGAAGGGCATCTTATCGTGATGCTTTGGCGTATAAAAAGCATGTTCCACAGAACCGAACGAATTGCTGGCCAGCACCTTGCGCCCGGTTCCATCGAGATTGGTCTCGACCAGTTGCATCGGTCCGCCATCAAGACTCGATGTCGCGTATAGGTGTTTGCCATCAGGGGAAATCTGATCGGGATAGAACCCCTTCCCAACCACGCTGGCGGGCATGCGCTGCCATGGATCTTGGCTATGCTTGTGGGTGTACACCACAGGTTGCATGTGACTGTTGGAGCCCACGGCAAAGAGTGCCTTACCATCCACCACCATGAAACCCATATTGCCGTGATTGATCTCGGCTATTCGTTGCGGATAATCATTTTCGCTATTGACAAGATAAAGGATCGTGCGCTGAGCATGTCCATTGCGAGTGCCTTCGTCATGGGGAAATGGCGTAATCGATATAAATACTTGGCCATTCATGGACTCTGTCGGCCCCACCAGGGCAGGATAACCATGCACCATTGAGGTCATGTTGAAGGGCATACCGGGATTACCCCAGTTCATCACACTGTACAGTTCTCGTTGATGTTCACCGTTGTAATCCAGGGCGAAAATATTACCGTCGCCCTGCGGTTGATCCAGCGAACCGACCTGCCGGGCCTCGCTGTACACCAAGCGGGTATTGCTCAGCCAGGTAATTCCTGCCGGAAGTAGGTTTTTCCGAAATTTCAACCGTGAGGCAACCTTTAGGCTGGGTAGATCAAATACGACTAGTTGGTAGTGGGCTTTGACCCCCTTGGATTGGCCCATAACCAGCACCGCCGCCAGGTGCTTGCCATCGGGAGAAAGAGTCAGTCCACGGATCTCCGGCGCCTTTGCAAAATACGTAGCCGGCAGCAAGCCTGTTACTGTAGGTGTGGCTGTCGTGGCTGTCGTGGCTGTCGTGGCTGTCGTAGCTGCCATGGCAGGCAGTACCCAAACTATCGCCAACAGTCCCGCAAGCACACTAACGAAAGTAAGTCGTTTCATGAAATCCCTCCTGGGAATCAGGTTTTAATACGTAAAATCGGGAACAACGTGGGTTGCAGACACCCCTTGGAACAGTTTGTCCCAGACCTTTCGAAACACGACAACGACCCATGTCGAATACATGCTGCGAACCGCACTGAAAAAAATGAATTCCGCTACCACCCTTGACCACATGCCGATACCCCCCGGCAGGGCCCGATTCTGAAGCCGGTCAAGGCACTGCCTTCAAGTAACAGTTAGGGCATTTGTAACCCTTCTTTCACAGCATGGTCAAGTGCACGGTGCTGCAGTAAATAGCGTAGAAATAATTTGCTGAGCAGACCGTCGTAAATCAGAAAGAACCTTACGTCCTGTAAGGATTCGCGTTGTAAGCATTGGCCGGGGAGTAATGGTTACTTGAGCGGGCGCTGAAATAAGAAAGTAATTGAAATGTAAGGTTATGGAATCGGGTTATGCCATCTATGGGATAATGAACGAAACCTTAACGGCCATAATGGGGCCGACCACTCGGTCATGTGCTTGCAAAGCAGATTTGTAGTTTGCCGGCATCGAAACACCCCACCTCATCGCATTGGATAAAAAAAACCCCGTACAAAACGGGGCTTTGATTTTGGCTGGGGGACTAGGATTCGAACCTAGATAGGCAGAGTCAGAGTCTACAGTCCTACCATTAGACGATCCCCCAAAACGACCTGCTGCTTCCCTAGCTGACTGGCTAGCAGATCAACGCTTGGAGTACTGCGTGGCGCGGCGAGCCTTGTGCAAGCCCACTTTTTTACGTTCGACTTCGCGGGCATCACGGGTCATAAAGCCGGCTTTACGTAGGGAAGGGCGTAAACTTTCATCGTACTCGACCAATGCACGTGAAATGCCGAGCCGGATGGCTCCGGCTTGCCCGGTGATACCACCACCCTTGACGGTGACCTTGATATCAAACTTGTCGACGTTCTCGGTAAGCTCGAGCGGTTGGCGCACAATCATGCGCGACGTCTCTCGACCGAAGAAATCATCCAGCGACTTGCCATTAACGGTAATCGCACCACTACCCTTGCGTACGAATACCCGTGCCGCCGAAGACTTGCGGCGACCTGTTCCATAATTGTGCTGCTGCATAGACATATTTTTTCCTCAGAGTTCCAGTGCCTGGGGCTGCTGTGCCGCATGCGGATGTTCGCTGCCGCGATACACCTTGAGCTTGCGGTACATAGCACGTCCCAGTGGATTCTTGGGTAGCATGCCCTTAACACCGATTTCGATGACGCGCTCGGGATGGGTAGCCAGCATGTCGCGCAAAGATATGCTCTTCAAGTTACCGATGTAACCGGTAAATCGATGGTAATACTTGTCATCGAGTTTGGCTCCGGTTACGGCAACCTTCTCGGCATTGACCACAACAATATAATCACCAGTATCCACATGTGGGGTGAATATAGGCTTGTGCTTACCGCGTAGGCGGCGGGCGATTTCCGAGCAGAGACGACCTAGCGTCTTGCCCGTGGCATCAACCACGTACCAGTCACGCTGCACACTCTCGGGCTTGGCGCTGAACGTCTTCATGTGTACCTGTTCCGTCGAGATAACGGGGCGGAAGAAAGACCGCCGATAATAACGGAGGTACCCCGCATCATGCAAGCCCTGTAGACCCCATGCTTAGCCCGTCGGCATGATCTTTTGCATCGCAACAATGACGAATATACATGCTAGCATTCCCACTATGTCTGATGAACTCCGCCACCGTATCGTTGCGCTGGCAGATCAATGTGTAAAATGCGGCCTGTGCCTACCTTATTGTCCAACCTATGCGCTGGATCGCAACGAGGCTGAATCTCCACGCGGACGGATTGCTTTGGCCAGTGCCATGGCCACCCGCACCATAAGTCTTACAGAACGGATTCCTCTGGATCACTGCCTGGCCTGCCTGGCCTGTGAGAGTGTCTGCCCGACCGGGGTGCATTATGCAGAACTGCTGGATGCCAGCCGCGCTCTGCTTGGCCCAAGGGGCGGACTGAACAGATATTTGCGTGCCCTGCTCACCCACCCGTACTGGCTACGCGCAACTCTACACATGGCCCATACATTGGGAGCCCGCTACTGGGCTCGTCCGGGGGCACGCTTGCTGGGCTCCGGATCCCGTTGGCGGGCGGCCCTCATGATGCTAAGTGAAAGTCGGCCGCAAGCCCGAAGCAAAATTGACCGGCGAGTTGTCTCCCGTCAAGCCACTCTCAAGCGTATCGGGCTGTTTACTGGCTGCGTAGCCGATGTACTGGAGGAGTCGGCCCACACGGCGTTGGAACAACTGTTAAGACAACTTGGCTATCACCCGGTACGGCTGCCGGCCCAGTGCTGTGGCGCCATGGATGCCCACAACGGCGCTGCCAAAACCGCCATCCAGCATGCCCAACGAGTGCACCAACAGGTGGCGACCCTCGCACTCAACCATATACTGACCGCAACCCCGGGCTGCCTCAGCGAATTATGCAGAGCCCTGCCCGAGACCCGGGTCGAGGATGCCTTCACCTTTCTCGACCGGGAAGGGTCCGCATTACGCTTTCGCCCGCTCCACAAGCGGATCGCTTTGCATATTCCCTGCACCCAGCGTCACGTTGCACATAGTGATGCGGCACTACTGCGTCTGCTGGCGCGCATTCCCGAACTCGACCTGCAATCGTTACCGGCCGAGCCGCGCTGTTGTGGCGCGGCAGGCAGTCATTTCATCGACTATCCGCAACGAGCCGCAAGCCTGCGTCGGATCAAACTCGATCAAGCACTGGCTTTGCAGCCAAGCCAATTGCTCAGTGGCAACGTCGGCTGCCGCCTGCATCTACGTATCGGACTTGTAGAACAAGGCCGACCCATGCCGGTCGAGCACCCGCTCAGCCTGCTCGCCCGACAGCTCGATCCACAATCTACCGAACTCCAGGAGACCCTATGACAGCTCGACATCTGACCCGTCTCGACCGGCTGCTTGGCGGTCTCCAGCAAGCCATGCAGACCATGACCGGAGTGACCCCTACAGCCCAGCGGCCCAGCCCAGGGCAGGACCAGGCTGAGACCGCTCTAGAAACAGCACAGCGCCTGGATGTTGCCGGACTGATGCGCATCAACCATACCGGTGAGGTCTGTGCCCAGGCGCTCTATCTGGGACAGGCGGCGCTGGCCCGTAGCCGGGCTACCAAGGCCTACCTGAAACAGGCTGCCCGGGAAGAAACCGACCACCTGGCCTGGTGTGCCGAGCGTCTGCAGCAGCTCGATAGCCGTCCCAGTCTGCTCAATCCACTGTGGTATGTGGGCAGCTATACCATCGGTGCCGCTGCTGCTGCACTGGATGACCGGATCAGCCTCGGCTTTGTGATCGAAACCGAACGCCAGGTCGAAGCTCACCTGCAGGAACATCTGCAGCGCCTGCCCACTGATGACCGCCGCTCAGCCGCCATACTCGGACAGATGCAAGCCGACGAAGCGCGGCATGCACGTAACGCCGCTGCGCGCGGTGGCCGGGAACTTCCGGCCCCGGTCCGTCAACTGATGCGCCTGGCTTCGGGGGCAATGAAAGCAATTGCCTACCGGATCTGACTGCCAACCCAAGCCCGCTTGCGGCCCAGCATGCTATGCAGAGCATGGGCAAGACCGGGATCGCTAGGGGATTTCCATCAGCCCCGGTTTGGGGATCCCAGGCGGCGCAGGAAACGTAGCCGAGCCTGCACTTCCAAATTACGGTAAGGCCTGTCGGCATAGTCGGAAAGAGGAAAACCCTGCACCGGATAGGACGCCTTCACACTACGTCCCAGCAAGGTCGGGGTACCCGGCCGATCCGGCATATGCTCAATCAGAAATCCACTCAGACGATACGGCCCGGGAGCACGCTGCGCTTTAAGCACACTGACATGACAACGCAGCACCAGCCCATCGCCACCGAAGTTGAGCTGCCCGCTACCCACCAGGTGTGCCACCGGGATGCCCAACCGAGCATCCAGCAGATTGGCCTGCACCCGGTAATAACCCGCATGCACGTGCTCGAAATGCAAAGGAATCACCAGATTGGCACCATTCACATACGCTGGGCCAACGCCTTCGAGTAGGGCCTGGGGTTTCTCATAGCGGAAAGGTGCCAAAACCTGCAGGGGTTGGCCATTAACCTTGACGCTGACCTGCACGCGCAAGGTTCGCGGCCAGTTACGCGTTGAATCCGCGGCCAATTGGCCCTCATAGTCTCTCGCTCCCGCAGGCTGTCGTGAGGACAGCTGCATGGCAAAGTGGTCGAGAACCCGGCCACTGAGGGTCACGATGTGAGCCTCGACCCGATCAATTCCGGCTAGCGTATCTGCCGGTGCACTCAGACTGGCGCGAACCTTGATCGGCTGATCGCTGAATAGTGTGGCGTGTGCCAAGGCCACCGCCAGCTCAGCTCTGCCCGAAGACAATTGCAACGGTATGCGTACCGGAATCGATGCGTTGGGATGCAATAACGTCCACTGCCGTGGACCCAACGGGACCGACCAAGGAGGAAATCGCGCGTTGGCGGCATATTGCACAGCAATCTGGCGAAATGTTGCCCGCTGCATGTCGTTCAATTGCAGCGCTGGGGAGACGGGCGCTGGCGCTGTCGCAAGCTTTCTCGGCATCTTCACTATAACGGGGGTGCTGACTCGTGGTACCCGTACACTCGCTTCTTTGTCAGTCCAACCAGCATGGCGTTGTACGGCAAAAACTACGGTGAGAGCCGCTACCAGGACCACCACCAGAACCAGCCAGATCCGCTTCATCCGCTTCCCCTTGAACCGCTGCAGGGAGTTTAGCGCATGACATCCTGCACCACACGGCGGTATAGTTCTTACTGCGCTCCCGTCACGAGCGCGGTATTAAACCTGCAAGGCATCCGGAAACTCTGGGGAGGGATCATGATGCAGACTAAGGTTTTTTTTGCTCTGGGTACTCTGTTCGTACTGGCACTCTTCGTATATCCAAGCAACGCACGTGCCGGTATCGCTGGCTATCCTGTGGTACTCGTGAACGGTTTTCAGCCCTCACAGCTAACCCAATGCCCGGATACTGCACAACAACGCAACGATGGATACGCCTACTGGAGTGCATTCTGGGATCAACACGCCAATGCCCGACTGGACTGGTCCTCGTGCAGCCGCGTGGAAACGGGCATTGCCCAGGAACTCTGGCCCCAACTCCGTAACATATCGGTATCCGGCCTTTGCCAGAATGGCTGTGTATTTGTCACCCACTCTACCGGTGACCTGGTCACCCGTTATTTGCTGGCCAATCAGGCGCATTGGTTGACAGTTGCCGGCTTGCAACCGATCAAAGTTATCGCAGTGCTGGATTTTGGTGGTGCAGGGGGAGGTGATTCGCTGGCCAGCCTGGCCATCCAGGTGGCCAATAACAACGCCTGGTACCTGGATCCAATCAAGGCAGCAATCAAGGCCTGGCTAGGTTATGACATCTACGGCAGCCGCCATCTCGGTGTACTCAACGATCTCACTCCCGGCATGGCGCGGAGTATCGCCACCGTACCGAGCATGATTCCGCACCTGCGTTTTGTCGGGGGTGGCTACGAGTATCTCGGCGTGACCAAGCCCTTCCTGCCTGGCCGTGACGATTCGGTGGTTGCCCTGCAATCGTCATGCGGCGCGGCGCAGTTCGGCAGTTATGACAGTTGCGTATCCTGGGAGACGATGGGCGGTAAACAGACCGGCACCTCGGCACCTTCAGCACTCTGGTACAACTATTACCCGGTCCTGATGGGCGACGATACCAACCACTCCGGGCTGATCGGCAAGCAGACAGGGGTACGTCTGGCACCGGTGGACAATCGCTTCGTCATCGGCCAGCTGGGTGTCGATTTTTCTACCGCCTCCAGGGTCGACAAACCCTGGTGGGCATTCTGGTCCAGCGGCACCACCTACGTTTACGTACCGGGTTCGGAATCCCGTAGCATGTCGCAAACGGTTTACAACACACTTAACCATTAAGACATCTTGCCGGCGGCCCGGAACCCGAACGTAAGAATGGGGTCAGGTCTCGTATTGTAACATCACTATAACCGACATAGGTTAAAGTCCATAATAAGCTGTTTTTTGTGCGGCAGTAGGTCGGATTACCCAGAGATGAATGTTACAATACGAGACCTGACCCCATTCTATAGGTGAGGCAAAACAAAGATCCCAGCTTTTATTTGCTATCTGCTGGTGGCGTGGCAACCGGTTGAGGTATGACCTCACGATGTAGGATACGGTTCCGTAGCCGCTCCAATTGTCGCTGCACCCGCTTGGCAAAAGACCCGCTTGGCATCTTGAATGGAGCGCTCGCCGGACTGGATCGGTACCGCACACGGGCGCGCACTCCCGCCGATGCCGGCAACAGGAAGATCGCACTGGCCGGGGCGCCTGCACTACCTGTAGTCTGGGCGAACAAGGCCACGAATGCCATTCCGTCCGTGGCAAGCCCTTGGTAATCGCCGAGAAACAGGCCATGGGCATCGGCAGCTCCAAGCAAGTTGAACGGTCCGACGATCTGCTGCTCACTCCAGTTGATGCCATCCACGCTGCGGGTCAGCCAGACATCAGTGGGTAGATTGCTTGCGCTGGCGCCGCCCGGACGAAAATCGTAATAAGTCACCCCGATCGTGCCATCGGCCAGATACCGCACACTCGGGGTGAAGGCTTGAACCATCGGATCGCCGTTAACCTGTACGGGGGATGTCCAGGTCTGTCCATCATCCGTCGATTGCGTCAGAAAAATACCATCGTAGATCCCGCCGGAAAGGCGCGCATCCTGCCAGACCATGGCCAGCTTCCCACTCGGGCCGACGGCAATCGAAGCCATGTCCGCACCATCACGAACGGGCTGTGAGGTAGCCGGGTTGTGAGTTCCGACCGCAAGATCGTCCGCCACCAGCACCGCAGCCGACCAGGTCTGGCCCTGATCTTTGGAACGAATTATGCGCAGGGTCGCCGGGTTGCTGCTGGAGGTGCTGTCGAGCAGAGTGAAGGCGTCCACCAACGTACCATCCGGCAATACCACGATCTGGTTGCCCAGGGTTTGACGACTCACACCGGGATCGTAGATGGCCCGCGCGGCCTGCCAGCTCTGGCCGCTATCGGTGCTACGCGAAAACCAGATGGGGCCACCTCCCGACGCACTCAGGCGATCCCATACGGCATACACATACCCGGGGTGGCCCGGGTCAGCGGTGATCGATTCTTTGTCGTTGAAAAAGCCGCTGCCATCCCGAATCAGGGTCACCGGTGCACTCCAGCTCTGTCCACTATCCAGCGACCGACTAACTAATACCGCACTGCTGGAACCCGCCTGCAGTACGCCACTGTCGAAAGCGATCGCGATGCTGTAGGCCGTACCATCCGGGCCAAAGCTGACCCAGGGATCCGAGGCGCGTGCATAGTCAGCACCATTGCTGGTATTACCTCCTGCACAGCGTGAGAACGGCAGCTTGATATGCTGCCAAGTATGGCCACCATCGAAAGAAGTCGCCGCCAAAAGTCCCTGAGCCCCCCCATTGGACCAGCGATCTTGCTGCCACACTGCCAGCAGGTTGGCCGTGCTCAGCGGGTTGATCGACAGATAGGGCTCCACCGTGGTGCCTGCATAGAGAGTTCCGGATTGGCCACTGCCACTACAGCCGGCAACAAATGGACTGGAACCGGAAACCTGAATCAGTGAGGCAGCAAGTGGTGGGGGCGGAGGAGGCGGTGGTGGGGGCGTAGCTGGTGCGGATGCCGATCCACCACAACAAGACGTTAATATCACCAGTCCTCCGCACAGGACCAGCACCCGAACCAAATTTCGAATTACTCCCATACCCCCATCTTCACCGATTGCCATCCTGCTGCCAACCGGAGCACAGGCTTGTTCTATGGCATGATCGCAACAAGCGACACCTGGATGAAGCGTGAGCCTGATTCAGGGTGGAACGATATATTTCCCGGCTTGCACTTCGTTGTATCCGGGCTACGGTGGGTCACTGGCTTCCCGACTGCGCGGAAGTGACGAGAAAGGCTGCGGGTACCACGTATGAAAAATGAAGGCCCCACCCGGTCCGGCAGAATCCAGGATGAATATTCGGTAAGCGGCCGGTAAAACACCTGAGCGACACAACCGGTTATCCTGAAAAGATGACTTTCACAGAGCACCGCCCGCGCGGATGGCCCAAGTGCCTGTTGACCCATGTACTCTCAACCTACACCATGACCGCATCCGCACTTAGACCGGCATCCTGCCATCGGCTCGACCATGGTTGAGTGGCGAACTGCGGTCCATGGTTTTCTAGCCAGCGCACTGGTCTTGCTCCTGGCCGGATGCGCCAGCACTCCCCCCGTGCCACAGCTGAATGTTACGCTGCCCAACACGTGGCGCCTCGGCTCACCGGCCGAGCGCCTCGGTCCGGCCCCGGATCTGCGCAACTGGTGGAGGGTTTTCCACGATGCCAATCTGGACCGACTGGTCAAGCAGGTGCTGGCACAGAATCTGACTATTCGTGCCGCCGCTGAGCGTTTGGCTGCCGCCCGCTCGCTCGAAACTACCGCTCGGGGGCGATTTCGTCCCGGACTTGGCATTCAGAGCGGAGCTACACCAACACCCGGCGCTACACGTAGTTATTACCAGATCAACTTTGATGCCAGTTGGCAGCTCGGTCTGTTCGGGCGCAGCCGCAGCGCCGCACGAGTTGCCGCCGGCAATGCCCAGCTGGCCAGCGCCGACCTCAGCGCCGCACGGGTCGCCGTGGTAGCCGAATCCGTACGTGATTATCTGCACCTCCGGGCCGCCCAACAGCAGGTTCATATACAGCAACACCTGGTTGATCTGCAACGCCACCAGCTGGCCCTGCAGAAGGTACTGGTTGCTGAACACCTGCGTAGCCCCAACCGCCTCGCCCAAGCCCAGGCAGCACTCGGGACCCAGATCGCCGCCCGCGCCGAGGCCCATGCGGCAGTCCAGATTGCTGCACAGAAAATCGCCCTGCTGCTCGGCTATTTCGCCCCACCCCAGTGGTTGTATCAGCCTGCCCCGTCTCCCCAGCCGACCCGCCTCGCCATTGCGGTACTACCGGCCAATCTGCTACGTACCCGCCCGGACGTGCAATGGGCCGAAGCCAAGGTGCTCAAGGCGGCCGGAGAGGCGGGCATTGCTCAGGCCGATCTGTATCCACACTTGGCTCTCGGAGCCGGCCTGAGTTGGTCGGTAAGTCAGGTCGGTGGTCACCTGCTGACTTCCTCAGCGATCCCTTTCTTTGGTCCGCTGATCAATCTGCCCCTGTTCGATTGGGGGGAGCGTCATGCGGCGCTGCGCGCTCGCAATCACCTGTTGCAGGCGGCGTTGCTTGAGTATCGGCAGACCGTTTATACCGCCGTGGCCGAAACCGAGATGGCCCTGGCCCGTCTGCATGCCGCCCAAGTCCGTGCTGCACGCAGCACTCTGCAGGTACAAGCCCTGCACCGTGTGGCCCATGCTGCCGAAGTGCGCAGCCAGCTCGGACTCAACAGTGGCCTAGCGCTCGACCAGGCCCGTACCGTTCTGCTCAAAGCAGAACTCGCGGCAAACCAGGCGCGGGCCGCAGAGGGGGTAAGCCTGGTCGCGCTGTACAAGGCACTTGGTGGGGCGGCACTTCCCTCCGTGCCCACTAGAATTAAACCCAAGCCATGATTGCGCTGGCCCGCAAAACCTTGCTCTACGAATGGCGTCGCTACCTGCCAGCCACCCTGGCGGTAGCCTTATCCGGTATGTTGCTGTTGGTTCAACTGGCCCTGGTTTACGGTATTTTCCAGGGTGCTGCGGTGTACATCAATGCCTCGCGTGGCCAGCTATGGGTAGGCTATCCGGGAACCCGGAGCGTGGACCTGGGCCGCAGCATACCGCTGGATACCGAAATACACTTATTGATGAACCCGGGAGTACGTCGGGTCGAGCCGTTCCAGTGGGTCAATGGCGATTGGCGCGGCACACCGGCACTGGGCAGCGTCTCGGTGTTTATCTCAGGAATCGACCCAACAGCCAACGGGCTGGCCTTTGCGCGAGTCATTCCCCCCCAGTTACGTCATCGCTTGTATCAGCCCAACGCCATCATCGTCGATGCTGCTGATCTGCCCAAGCTCGGCATCCATCTTGGACAGACTGGCATTCTCAACTGCCAGCGGGTGCACCTGGTCGGCGTCGTCCACGGTATCCGCGCCTTGGGTGGCGTCAATATCATCAGTTCACTGGCCACGGCCCGGGGTCTCAATGCCGGCGGTGACCTGCGTCCCGCCTACTATATTGTCCAGCTCACCCAGTCCGGGCGGGCTAAGGCCCTTCGCAATCAGCTGCGCTCAAGCAGTCATCCACCCCGCTACTCGGTCTGGACCTCATCACAATTCGCCGCACGCACCATCCGCTATTGGTTGTTCCAAACTGGCGCCGGGCTCGGCGTCGTATTCATGTCGCTGGTGGTGTTTCTGGTCGGCACCGTTATCACCAGTCAGACCCTGATGGGGGCGGTGGCCGGGTCGATTGCCGAATATGCCACGCTCAACGCGCTGGGGGCCAGCCACGCAGCACTGGCCCGGGTGGTACTGGAGCAGGCCGCCTGGGTGGGAACCGCCGGGCTGGCTATCGGCGGAGTACTCTCTACCATTCTGCTATTCCTGGCCCGTAACCAGAATGTACCGGTCTCCATCGGTCCCCTGGGGGTACTGGTGTGCCTGGGTCTGGTTATGGGTATTACCCTGTTTTCAGGCCTGCTTGCTGTACGCAGCCTACGGAATGCCGATCCAGCGTACCTGCTGAGATGACTATGAGCAGCCCCTTGCACGCAGAAGGTCTGAGCAAAGCGTTTCTCTCGGGAAAGGTTCGAACAGCCGTTCTGGAACAGCTCTCGCTGTCGCTGGACCCGGGTGAGCTGACTCTGCTTGCCGGTCCGTCAGGCTGCGGCAAAAGCACTCTGCTGGCGATTCTCAGTGGTCTGGAACGACCGGATCAGGGTTGGGTCGAGGCCCAGGGGGAGCGAATTTGGTCCCTGGATCATCATGCGCTACGGCGCTTCCGTCTGCATCACGTCGGCTTTGTGTTTCAGGGCTTCAATCTGTTTGCCGCCCTCAATGCCGTCGAACAGGTCGCCTTGCCACTCACCTACCTAGGCCTAAAGCCAGCCGAATATCGGCGTCGTGCCGAGGCCGCCCTGGATGAAGTCGGCCTCGCTGCCTGCCGCCATTTGCGTCCGGCAGAAATGTCCGGCGGCGAGAAACAGCGCGTCGCTATCGCCAGGGCGATGGCCAAGGAACCCACCCTGCTGTTTGCTGATGAGCCTACCAGCGCGCTGGATTCCGCCAACGGTCGTATCGTTATCGACATTCTGCATCGAGCTGCCCGGCAACATGGCGTAGCCGTGCTGTGCGCCACTCACGACCCGCGCCTGCTCAGCCACGCCGATCGGATCCTGCGCATGGAGGATGGACGCATACTGGACGACCAACACCCAGCCTCACCGGCACCTACTGCCGAGGACTCTGCCTTATGAAGCACCGCCTAGTTTTTGTTCTGTTACTCGCCGCAACGATCACCCTCAGTGCCTGCTCGCCCACTGAATCGACTTCGGTCCCGCCTTCCGGCTCGTCTGGATATGTGGCTATTGCCCGCGGTATTGTCGACGTGCAAGGTGGGATGTTGTCCGTGTACGCGCCGCTCAACGGCACCGTTAGCAAGGTGCTCATCCGCGATCAGGTCCAGGTCAAGGCCGGTCAGATCCTGTTCGTACTCGACGCCACCGGCGCCAAGGCCAATCTGGCTATGGCCCATGCGCAACTGGCCGAAGCCCAGGCCAAGTCCGCGGTAATTCAGGCCAAACTGCAACCGGCTGCTCGCCGTGCCCAACGTCTCGCTGTCGCCGCTGCGGCCAACGCCGTTGCAACCGAACAAGCCGAAACGGCTGCGGCAACACTGGCCCAACTTCGTGCCCAAATACGGGCCGCCAAAGCCAGCGTCCAACTGGCCCGGGCCGGTCTGGATCGCGCCCGCTACCGGGTTTCGCTGTACACCGTGCGTGCCGCGATAGCCGGCACCGTCGTGCGCAAACGGGTTCAGCCGGGACAACGCGTAACGCCGCAGGATGCCATGCCGACGCTACAAATACTTCCCGCGCGGCCTTTGATCGTACGTGCTGAACTCAACGAGGCTTATGTTAATGCTGTGCACCCGGGTATGCGGGCCCAGGTCGTGTTGGCGGCGGGGCATGGCAAGCTTTATCCGGCTCACGTTCTCCGGGTGGGCTTGGTGTTCGGACCCACCCAACTTGGGCCACGCAACGATCAACCTCGGGATATCCGCGATATCGACTGTGTGCTGGTTCTGGATACGCAGGGTTTACGCGTCGGGCAACGGGTTTTAGTGAAATTCCTCCCCCAGCCGAAGTCCTCAACACCCCCCCCACAGACCGCAGGCTAACTCGCCACGCCATCGCCATTTATACTGTTACGATTTTCCGCTACCCCACGGTCCCCATCCGCGCAGTGTCCTGCATCCGAATTTACCCCTATGCCCCATAACTGGACCATCCTCTGCGATTTCGACGACACCATCAGCATCGGTGATGTCACCGATCGGCTGCTGGAGCGTTTCGGTCAGACTGGCTGGGATGAACTGGAGACTGCCTGGAAGCTGGGTGAGATCGGCTCTCTTGCCTGCCTGGCGGGACAGGTCGCCTTGCTCGAAGCCAGCCCCACCGAACTGGATGCCGCTATTGCCGAAATCGCCATTGACCCGGCATTCCCCGCCTTTGTGGTAGCGGCGGCAGCCGCGCAGATTCCATTGACCGTGGTCAGCGACGGACTGGATCGGGCCATCCATGGCATTTTAGCCCGCTATGGACTCGATCACCTTCCCGTCATCGCCAACCGTCTGGTGCCTGCCACGGAACGCAGCTGGCACCTGCAATTTCCTCATTCCAGCCCGCTATGCCGTACCGCTAGCGGAGCCTGCAAATGCGCTGCCGGTGAGCGTCTCGCAAGCCTGGATGGGCCACATAAAATTTTGTTGATTGGTGATGGCAGCTCGGATTTCTGCCTGGCTGACCGTGTCGATTTCGTTTTCGCCAAACATTCATTGACTGCCTACTGTCGTGAGCACGCTATCGCCCATCGCGTCATCCCCGATTTTGAACATGCGCTGGCGGCGCTGCCAAACCTGCTGGAACAACCCGTCCTATCCACCTCCACTCCTATTTCATTCTGAGCCATGTCAACGACCCATCATAATAACGCCGACCTGCTGGCCGACGAGGCCCGCTACTGTTCCTTTGGCGATACCGTTCACTACTGTGAACCGCCGAAAATCTTCGATCACTGCGAAGGCAGCTATCTCTTCGATGCCGAGGACACCCCGTTTCTCGACCTGCAGATGTGGTATTCCGCCGTTAACTTCGGTTATGCCAACGAGCGTCTGAATAACGCTCTTAAGCGCCAGATCGATAAACTTCCGCAAGTTGCCAGCCAGTATCTGCACCGGGAAAAGATCGAGCTGGCACGGATCATCGCCCAGGATGCCGAGCGTAAATTCGGCTACCCGGGGCGGGTCCATTTCAATGTCGGTGGCGCCCAGGCGGTGGAAGATTCGCTCAAAATCGTGCGCAACTACACCCAGGGCAAGAGCCTGATGTTCGCCTTCGAAGGCGGCTATCACGGCCGCACCCTGGGCGCCTCGGCGATCACCTCCAGCTACCGTTACCGGCGGCGTTATGGGCACTTTGGAGAACGCGCCCATTTTCTACCGTTCCCATATCCATTCCGCCGTCCCAAAGGCATGACCGCCGAGGAATACGGCGAGCATCTGGTAGCTGAATTCGCCCGCCTGTTCGAAACCGAATACCACGGCGTCTGGGACCCCAAGGCCGGCGAGTGTGAATACGCAGCGTTTTACATCGAACCCCTACAGGGCACCGGTGGTTACATCGTGCCGCCGCCCAATTACTTTACCGGCCTGAAAAAGGTACTCGACCAGTATGGCATTCTGCTGGTCGTCGACGAGATCCAGATGGGCTTTTTCCGTACCGGCAAACTCTGGTCGATTGAACACTTCGGAGTGCGCCCGGATGTTCTGGTATTCGGTAAGGCCCTGACCAACGGATTAAACCCCCTGGCCGGACTCTGGGCCCGGGAAGAGCTGATCAATCCTCAGACATTTCCACCCGGCTCCACCCATTCGACCTTTGCCTCCAACCCTTTGGGTACCGCAGTTGGACTCGAGACCATGCAGATGCTGGCCGAGACCGATTACGAGTCCATGGTGATGGCCAAGGGTGCGCATTTCCTTGAAGGACTCAAGGATCTGCAGAAACGCCACCCGGAAATCGGTGATGTCGATGGCTTGGGCCTGGCGCTGCGGGCCGAAATCTGCGAGGCCGACGGCTTTACCCCGAACAAAGCCTTGGTCGACCGGATGGAAAACATCGGCCTGGCCGCAGATTTGCAGCACCAAGGTAAAAAAATCGGCCTGGTCTTGGACATCGGCGGTTATTACAAAAACGTCATCACCCTGGCACCCTCACTGCACATCAGCACTGAGGAAATCGACCTGGGTCTGGCCTTGCTCGACCAACTGCTGGGCAAGGCCAAGCAGAGCCTGTGACGCCGGGACTTACACGCCCATACAACAGCCCTTGCCAGAGCATGGAGCGGGCTTCTATAATTCGCTGTTCTAGTCGGCTTGCATACAGTGCAGGTAATGTCCATGGCGTGGTGTGGATGTATTACGACATGCTTCCAGCACCGCGTGGCCATTGGGCCGCTGGGCCGCTGTCATCCTGGCTAAGGTTGGCTCAATCCTGAATTCGGAGATCTTCGATGTCCCGCGTCTGCCAAGTTACCGGTAAAGGCGTGCAGACGGGTAACAACGTCTCGCATGCCAACAACAAATCCCGTCGCCGCTGGCTACCCAATCTGCACGAGCGCCGCTTCTGGGTGCCGAGCGAAAATCGCTGGGTACGCCTGCGGGTTTCCAGCCACGGCCTGCGTATCATCGACAAGAAGGGTATCGAAGTCGTCCTTGCTGAGCTGCGTGCGCGCGGCCAAAAGATCTGAGGAGACCTGAATCATGGCTTCCAAACGCGACAAAATCCGCCTGAACTCATCCGCCGGCACTGGCCACTTTTACACCACTGATAAAAATAAGCGGAACACCCCCAATAAACTGGAAATAAAGAAGTACGACCCAGTCGTGCGCAAGCATGTGATGTACAAGGAAGGCAAAATCAAATAGCTATTCCGCGCCCCGCTGATTGCTGACCGGCAGCTCCTCCCGATACTTCGGTGCGGTTACCCGGAGCCGATTCCGTATAGACCATTGCAGCCCACAGACTTGCTACAGGAATGAGAGCTTTTTCCTGGTTTTTCACAGCTGAACATGGAATGGAA
>QILI01000107.1 GCA_003233305.1 Mizugakiibacter sp. | reverse complement strand
GACCTGCGGTTGGCCGCGGAGAGATTCAATAGCATCCAGAGGTGAACATCATGAGACAGCGTGAAAATCAAGTTGCCGGTCATGTCACACAAGGCAGTGTATTTGACGATCCGGCACTATTCGATCCATCGCGTGCGGCGGAATTGAAAATGCGTGCCGAACTACTGCGTGGCCTGGAGCACTGGCTGGAAAGCAGCGGACAGACTCAAGCGAAGGCAGCCAAGGTTCTAGGCGTCACCCAAGCCCGAGTCAGCGACATCAAGCGCGGCAAAATCAGCACGTTCAGCCTGGATCTGCTGGTGCGCCTTGCCGCACGCGCGGGACTTCATCCTAGGGTGGAGCTTGCTGCTTAGCAAGCAGAGCAGCGGTTTGGTAGGCATTGCCGGCACGGGTGACCACAGCCTGTGAACCTGCTGATTTACGTCCTGAACTATGTCCCCGAACCAACCGGCACCGGCAAGTACACGGGCAGGTTGATGTATGCCTAACAAACTCACTTAAGGAGTATCGGAACCTATGGGGGGTGGTCAGATTCGATGGATGATCAAGTTTGGCTAAAAAATTGCTGTGTGGCGGTCAACAAAGACCGAATGCCCACTGCGTAGTCATAGCCCTTTTCACTGGATTCCCGCCTGCGCGGGAATGACGATAATGAGGGTGGCGGCAGCTTGTTCATGGCCGTGGTTTGCGATGCCCTTGTCTGGTCATCCCGGGCGCAGACCCGGGATCCACGTGCTGGCGGCGCTGTCCGAGCGGGCTTCATACGTGCTGCGGGCCGGGTAGATTCCCGCCTATGCAGGAATGACAATCCCTGTAATGATCATGGGAGACAATCAGGTCAGCACGAATCAAAGTATCCTATTCGCAATAGTACGCTCGACGTAGTACATTGCTCGTGTGATCAGGTCTTGGGCGAACACCGTAACCCGCAGGTTTGCGGAGACAGGAAAGTCCAAGTTCTCTGGTCTGGACGATAGTGCCGCATTTGAATTGCTGGCGGCGCTGGATGCTGCGGAGGCCTTGAGCGATATCAGCCCGCTACGATCAGTGGGCTTGCACAAGCTCAGTGGCAATCGGAAAGGACAGTGGGCGATGACGGTCAATGGTCCATGGCGCGTGTGTTTTCGATTCGCCAAGGGCCACGCGTGGAGTGTGGAAATTGTTGATTACCACCGAGGTTGAACGATGATTGCTGTACATCCAGGACGTGTTCTCAAGCGGGAAATGACAGCCCGTGACTTGTCTGCCAACCGCCTGGCTCTGGCGCTACGAGTACCGTCTAATCGAGTGACCGGTATTTTGGCCGAACAGCGTGGTATCACACCAGATACCGCGCTGCGGCTTAGTCAGTACTTCGGCAACAGCGCTCGCTTTTGGCTTAATCTGCAAACCGCCTATGATCTTGCCGAAACGGTGCGGCAGGAAGGTGCGCGTATCGAACGCGAGGTCATCCCCGGAGAGGCCGCTTAAAAGGTGTTTTAAGAATGTGCTCGCTTAGGTGGCGGGTCTCACTGAAATAGGCACCAAAGTTCGCAATGAGGTTGCTGATTGGTAATCCCCCACGAACGGCACGAATGGGGTCAGACCCCCTTACCCTTTCACTTGGGGTATCAGACTATCCAAATGGGTCCTGTAAGCGGCTTTGACCCAGCAGGAGTGGTGTCACCAAGGCAACACAAAAAAGCCTGTTATCCCGGGTGGCGACCCGGGATCCACGTGCTGACGACGCTGTCCGATGTCCGATGGGACCTCGAACGTGCTCCGGGCCGGGTAGATTCCCGCCTGCGCGGGAATGACAATCCCTAAGGCAACACAAAAAAGCCTGTTATCCAGGGTGGCGACCCGGGATCCACGTGCTGACGACGCTGTCCGATGTCCGATGGGACCTCCAGCGTGATCCGGGCCGGGTAGATTCCCGCCTATGCGGGAAGGATAAGAAGTGGCATGCGTAGTCTGGTTGGAGCGTGAGCATAATTCGGTATAGGGTACTGACAAGATATATACTAAGTCAGTACTAAAGAAAGGGAGTGTATTTCATGTCGAAAGACACCGTTTTCACTATGAAGCTGGAACCCGAGTTGCGTGCCGAGTTCATGGCCGAAGCTGAGGCCGCTGACCGGCCAGCCTCGCAGGTTCTGCGCGAGTTGATGCGCGAGTTCGTTCAACGCCAGCGGGATACGCGAGAATACAATGTGTTTCTGCGCGCCAAGGTTGAGGCCGGCCGGGCCTCGATGCTAGCCGGACGGGGCCAGTCGAATGATGAAATTGAGGCCAAGTTCGCCACGCGGCGTGCCGACGTGGCAAGACAGATGTGAGGGTTGTTTGGACCCCCGAAGCACACCAAGACCGCGAGCAAGTGTGGGACTATATCGCGACCAACAATCCTGCCGCTGCGTCCGGAATGGACAAACTATTCAGTGACGCCGCTGCCCAGCTAGCCGGCTTTCCGAAGATAGGCCGAACCGGGAAGATTGTCGGTACACGCGAACTGATCCCCTACGAAAATTACCGCGTGGTGTATGAGATCGAAGACGAAACGGTGTGGATACTCGCCCTGATTCACACAGCCCGCCGGTGGCCAGCTGTGCGTGGATAAAAGTAAGGGGGGTGCCAAGGTAGGCAAGCTTGGATTTTATGGGTAATCCCCTGACTATGGAACCTGGGGGATTAAATAGGCGCGGTGTCTCGTATCATTGCAATCCCCCTGACTTGAGTAGACCGGATATCTTCAGGCGTTGTCGCCATTGCCGGTAAAGTGCGGCCATGCCACGCGCAGCTTCGATGACGGCCAGCCGTACGGCAAAACGTAGTTTGGGCCGGGTGGATTCCCGCCTGCGCGGGAATGACATAATGAGGGTGGCGGCAGCTTGTTCATGGGCGCAGTTTGCAATGCCCTTGTCTGGTCATCCCGGGCGACGACCCGGGATCCACGTGCTGGCGGCGCTGTCCGCTGTCCGATGGGACCTACAACATGATCGGGGCCGGGTGGATTTCCGCCTGCGCGGGAATGACAATAATGAGGGTGGCGGCACCCCGCGCAAGTGGCCGGACATCGGCCGTTTGCATGATCTTGGCTGGGCCGCAAAAATACCCTTTCGCGAGGGGCTTGCAGAGACCTACCGCTGAAATCGGGAGAACATCTCCCGTACCTCGCCTGACTCAGATCACTTTACATAAAGTGGTCTGCTATGGGTCTTGATCCCCTAGCAGGTATTGTGTGTTTGACGGGGTTGATCGATAGGCTTACAGTAATACCATTAGAGTGTCGATATGGTAAAAGTATGAAATCAGTAACAGTTTCTCCTAAATTTCAAGTAGTTATCCCGAAAGTGGTAAGAGATTCCGTAGGGATAGTTTCTGGGCAAAAAATACAAATGTTGACCTACCGCAATCGTATAGAGCTGATTCCCATTAAGCCAATGAACAAAATGAAAGGCTTCGTACAGGGAATAGATACTGAAGTGAAGCGAGATAAAGATCGTATATGAACGTCATAGATTCCTCAGCATGGTTGTCTTATTTTGCCGGCGATGCTAATGCGGAAATATTCTCACACCCTATAGAGAATATAGAGGAATTAATTGTTCCGAGCATTACTATCACGGAAGTTTTTAAATGTATTTCTCGCCAACGTGGTGAAGGTATGGCGCTGGAAGCCATCGCTCATATGGAGCAGGGAAGGGTTGTTGTGTTGGATAGTGATTTGGCTGTTAATGCAGCCCAGTATGGGGTTGAGTACAAGTTACCATTGGCGGACAGCATAATTTATGCAACAGCGCAAAAATTCTCTGCATTAATATGGACGCAGGATATCGACTTTAAATCATTGGAAGGGATCAAATATTATTCAAAGAGAAAAAGCATATAACGTCAGCCGCATACCAGCTCGATCGTATTCAGTGGGGAGAAGATTCAAATGATCAGACGGGACTGGACAGCGCGACGGTATCGCCACCACCCATGTCTTGATCGATGATGCCGATGCTGCGTGCATCCTTGGCTATTGCAGCTTGGCGGCGGCGCAGATGAACCTACAAGACTTGCAGCTCGCAGACCGCAAGCGCTTGCCGGGCTATCCGGTGCCTGCCGTGCGTATCGGCAGACTGGCTGTCTCAGGTGCTGAGCAAAGAAACGGCTACGGTGGGTTGCTGCTGGGCCATGCCGTGCATTGCAGCTTGCAACTGCGCCACCAACTGGGCGTGCGTGTGTTGTTAGTGGACGCTCTGCACGATAAGGCGGTTGCTTTCTACCGTGCCTATGGTTTTCGCGTCACGATTGCCGAACACGCCAAGACGCTGTATCTGCCTCTGGGCAAGGGCTGACTCCAAGTGATATGGCAAAACGCACGCATCAACGGGGTCTACCATTGGATTGTTATGATGATGAGCCCAAGCAATTGCCACTACAGCAATAGTCATTGTTGTTTTTCGCTGGGCTGGTTAGAGATGCAGTACGAAATATGGATAAACCTTTTAATTGATAATAGGTGCCGCTTCATCAGAGTTTCCCGCCATGTTGCAGGAGCCAAAGCTTGATGAACTTCTGGCGTACATAGTTGGCTTCGATGTAGGCATAGAGCAGACCTCGCCAGCCATCCAGAAAACCGGCGCGTAGCAGGTAACCGCGCATGAATCGCCAAGCCGGATTGAGTACGATGTTGGCGAGGCGGGCGTGGCGTCCACGGTTGTGCAGGTGTTCAGCCATCAGCTTGGCGTAGCGGTCCAGGCGTACCAATTGATCGCCCAGTGAGCGGTAGGCGCGATGTTCAAGATCGCCGTCCAACAGCCCCGCAGTGCCATCTATCTCGACATGTTCGTGAATCTCGCGATCACCTCGAAATCCGCCACGGCGGCGGTCGAACAGACGCAGTACCCGATCGGGATAGGCATTGCCATGGTGTAGAAAAGCCCCGAAATACTCGGTAAGTCGGGCGCAACGATAGCCGGCATGGTGGCCGAAGTTCTGCGTGCGCAAGGCTTCAATGCTGCCACGTAGTTGGGGGGTAACGCGCTCGTCGGCATCGAGAAACAGAATCCAGTCATGCTTGGCTTGGCCCACGGCAAAGTCTTTCTGGAGTCGATAGCCGTCGAAAGGCCGCTGCAGCACCCGGGCGCCGTGTTGGGCCGCCAGTTCTCGGGTGGCATCGGTAGAGCCTGAATCCACCACCACGATTTCGTTACAAAAGGCGAGGGAAGTCAGGCAGTCCACGATGCGGTCGGCTTCGTTGTAGGTGATCACACAGGCGGACAGGGATGGAAGGGGCATGAAGTAAGCCGAGGTAGGTTTGCTACCATTGTAGGTGGCCGGCATGAGGTTGCGGTCAAAAGCTACACTTACACCTTTTGTACAGGCCATCCCGTGCCCCGGTTCCTATTTCCCAGTGATCACTTGCGTGCCTATTGGCTGTGGCTGCCATTGTGGTGGCTGGCTGCACTGTGGGTGGTGTTCAGCCATGGTCCGATTCCACTGCATTCCACCCGGACCCTGTCGGTGGCCTGGGAGATGTGGCAGCAGCACAGTTTTCTGGTGCCGATACTGAATGGAGTGCCATATAGTGACAAGGTGCCCCTGCTGTACTGGCTGATCCACCTCGGCTGGGCGGTGGGTGGGGTTGGGGATATCTGGCCGCGTCTGTTGATGGTTTTGATCGGCTCCACCCAACTGCTACTGGTGCGGCAACTGGCGTTGCGGTGGTTTCCCAGGCGCCCTGTTGTGGCTCGCATCGCCCCCTGGATTCTGGGTGCTTTCACCTACGGCTTTCTCTACAACCTGCAAATCATGTACGACGGGCTGCTGGCGGTGTGGGTACTGGCCGCATTGTTAACCTTGAGCCCCACCGAGCGACGCGAGTCACCCCGGTTTGTCCTCTTGGCGCTGTTTATCGGCTTGGGGCTGTTGACCAAGGGTCCGGTGATGCTGTTGCACGTTGCCCTGCCCTGGTTGTTCGGGGTGTGGTGGCATCCCTGGGCGCGAAGTCATCCCCGCCGCTGGTACGGACTGGGTGCGCTGAGTCTACTGGGAGGTCTGGTAATTCTACTGGCTTGGGCACTGCCGGCGGCCTATGCCGGCGGCGCCGTTTATCGCAATGCTCTGTTGTTCCATCAGACGGCTGGGCGGGTGGTGGATGCTTTTGCCCATGCCCATGCCTGGTGGTGGTATCTGCCTATACTGCCGCTGTTGTTGTTCCCTTTCATCTTGTGGCCGCGGTTCTGGGTGGGGTTGACGCGTTGCTCGCGACCGTTCGAGCCGGGTATGAAAATGTTGCTGGGCTGGCTGGTTCCGGTCTTGCTGGCGTTTTCACTGGTAAGCGGCAAGCAGGCCTACTATCTGACCCCTGAACTGGCGGGCTTTGCCCTGTTGATCGCCTTAGCAGTGGTCCGGGGAGATGAGCGTATACCGGGGCGCGCGAGTGCCTGGCTGGGACCGTGGCCGCTGGCGCTGTTTGGATTGCTACTGGGTGGACTGCTGCTCGGCTTGCCCGAACTGGCCGCAGCCGGGCAGGTCAGCAATCGTTGGTTGCTGGGCCTGGTGCCGCAGGCGCGACTCCTGGGGCTGGTGTTTGTGCTGCTTGGCGGCTACCTATTCTGGCCCGGGCGAGGGGAAGCGGCTCGGATCGCGATTGCCGGGTTATTCGGGGTCGTTGCGGCCAACGCCACGTTCACCTCGACCCTGTGGAAGAACTTTGACCTGTCACCGGTGGCGGCCGTGTTGCGTCAGGCCTCGTTGCGCCACGAGCCGATCGCTAATCTTGGCTTGTATGAAGGGCAATTTCACTTTCTGGCCCGTCTCAAACGACCGATTGTAAGGCTCTACGAGGGGCAGTCATTGCAGACCTGGGCGGCGGCACATCCGCGCGGACTGGTGTTGACCTATCCGCTGCACTTGAGTGACATCGCGCGGCAACATGCCCGGTTCATTCAGCCCTTCCGCGGGGTTTGGGTGGTGGTCTGGAAGGCGCCACGGTTGGCCGCGTGGCGCGCCGGTCACAGCTTGCCGGCTTCGGCACCGGCCAAGGCCTGGCCTCCTGGGGTGTTATCCGGAAAATATCCGCAGGACAAGCCTGCGGCAGGGGCCAGGAAGCCATGATGCAGCAGGCCCGGATCGCGGCCCTGAAGGCGCAGATCGGCGGTTCCCGGGATGGGGCCTTGTTGCGCTACGCGTTGGCTCGGGCCTTGCTTGAGGCCGGTCATGATGAGTCGGCGATCAGTGCCTTGCGTGAGGCTTTGCAATTCGATACAGGCTACTCGGCGGCCTGGAAAGATCTGGGCCGAGTGCTGCACAAGTGCGGGGATAGCGAAGCGGCAGCTGAGGCCTTTCGGAAAGGCATTGCCGTAGCCGAGCCACGCGGCGATATCCAGGCGGCCAAAGAAATGCGGGTGTTTCTGCGCCGTATCGAACGCGAAACCGCAGCAGGCCGGACGGACTGAATAGCGCCCCGGGACACTGGCCGCGAGCGATAACTTTGCCTAGAAGCATGTCGGACTTGGGAAGCATCTACTACGGCGGTAGAAAATCGGTCCAATTTTTCGCTCTTTATCGTTCAATAGAACCACTATTCGCCTCAAAAGATCAAAAAACTAGCCTCGATTTTTCATCCGCCTCGCCACGACCCCCCAAGTCCGACAAGCCCCTAGTTGGTATATCCACTCACTTCGAGCCCGAACCCGGCCAGGCCGACCATTTTACGGGGGGTTCCCAGCACCTGTAGACGCTGCACGCCAAGATCAACCAGGATTTGGGCACCTAAGCCATGTTGGCGCCATTGTCGATGGGCATCGGTGTCGGCATCGCCTGCCGGGATAGTAGGGGCGGAGGTTTGCAGGCGTTGCAGCAGGGTGTCGGTATCGGTGTCACCGGCGAGTACCACGACCACGCCGCGGTCTTCTTCGGCGATTCGACGCAGTGCGGCGGTCAGGGTGAGGCCGAGATCATCGCGTTGCAGGTGCAGTACATCTGAAAGTGTGTTGCGAACGTGTACCCGGGTCAGCACCGGCTTGCCGTCATTGATGCAGCCCCGCACCAAGGCAAAGTGCAGGCTACGGCGCAGATGGTCGCGATAGGCAAGCAGGTGAAAACGGCCAAATTCGGTCGCCACATCGTCTTCATAGACTCGTTCGACGGTTTTTTCGGTTGCCAGACGATAGCGGATCAACTCGGCGATGCTGCCAATTTTCAGCTCATGCTTCTGAGCGAATGTTTCCAGTTCGGGACGGCGGGCCATCGAGCCGTCCTCGTGGAGGATTTCGACCAGCACCCCGGCCGGCTCCAGCCCGGCCAGGCCGGCAAGATCGCTGGCTGTTTCGGTATGGCCGGCCCGACTGAGTACTCCACCGGGCTGGGCCGTGAGTGGAAACACATGGCCGGGCTGGGTCAGATTTTCGGGCTGGGTATCGGGGTGCACTGCGACCTGGATGGTGCGGGCGCGGTCATAGGCAGAAATACCGGTGGTAACGCCTTCGGCAGCTTCGATAGACACCGTGAAGTTGGTGTGGTGCAGCGAAGTGTTGTCATGAACCATCGGCTTGAGTCCCAATTTTCTACAGCGCTGCTCGGTGAGGGCCAGGCAGATCAGGCCGCGGGCCTCGCGGGCCATAAAATTGATGTCCTCAGGCCGTACCTTGTCGGCCGCCATGATCAGGTCACCCTCGTTTTCACGGTCTTCATCGTCGAGCATGACCACCATGCGGCCATTGCCAATGTCTTCGAGGATTTCAGAAATACTGTGGAAAGCCATATCGGGCTCCATAATGGGTAGTGATTCAGGTAGAGCGAAGGGGATTGGAAAATTTATGGCCTGGAATGGAGTCGGCAGATGCTTGCTGCAAACGTTCCAGGTAGCGGGCGATTAGGTCCACTTCCAGATTGACTGGATCGCCGCAATGGCGCTCGGCCAGGGTGGTGTGGGCCACTGTATGCGGAAGCAGGTTGACGCCGAATTGGCAACCGTCGATGGTGTTGACAGTGAGACTGATGCCGTCGATACAGATGGAACCCTTGGTTGCGATGTAGTGCGCCAGAGACTCGGGAGCCTCGAAGATCCAGCGTTGCGAACGGGCCTCGGGAGTGATCGATAGCAGCCTGGCGATACCGTCCACATGGCCCGAGACGAGATGTCCACCGAGGCGATCGCTCAGACGCAGAGCTTTTTCGAGGTTCACAGCGCTGCCCGGTTGCAGTGAGCCGAGCGTGGTCAGGGCCAGGGTTTCTGTGGAAACGTCAGCATGAAAACCCTGTTCGTCAAGGTGCACTGCGGTCAGACAGGTGCCGGAAACGGCAAGACTGTCGCCCATCTGCAGGTCGGATAGATCAAGCGCCAGCGGGTCGATGAGCAGGCGCATATCCCCATCCCGTGCCTCGATATGGCGCACCCGACCGACCGCCTGGATGATGCCGGTGAACATGTCAGCAGCTCTCAAGACGGGCGGCAGACTGAAGGCGGCATGGGAGGATAGATTGAAACATGCTACGGGTCCTGCATGAGGGGCGAGCGAAAAATACCTCAAGGCAGGAGGCAAGCGCACCACCGGGTTGTGCGCTGCCGTCTTCTTTCATCCGGACTATGAGTCTCACCGAAACTCCGGTGAGACGTAACCGTCGGCTCCGGCTTTGGACCGGATCTGCTGACCTCACGATTCGTCGTGAGCGCTCGCGGGCTTACCCTTGCGGGCCTACCGCCGGTGGGGATTTCCACCCCGCCCTGAAGACGTTCTAATTATTACCGGTCGAAACCGACCGAGCAAGGATACCACTGGGAGGGGTGGATGGGAGCTTGTCACAGAGCGATGTCACCCGAGAGACCCCCATGCCGCTCGGCCCAATGCGCGGGGAAGAAATGGTCTAGATTGATGCGGTTCGTACCTCACCACATCCTACTGGCTGGACGCGGAGCGTCTGCAAACGGGTGACACCGCAGAGCAGTGTCACCAGAAAAATTTCGTCCTCCCGGGCGACGACCCGGGATCCACGGTCTGGCGGCAGCGTCCGAGTGAACCTCCGACGTGATCCGGGCCGGGTAGATTCCCGCCTGCCGTGACCCGGAAGGCGTGATGGTTACCGGCCTGTCTATTGCCGTGGTTCGCGGTGCGGGGCCAGGGCAAATCCCGTAGGGCGACCGGCATGGAAGCCGGTCGGTTCGTTGCCGGTCCATGGAAGGACCGTCGACGAACGCCCGCAGCCCCGCACGTACCCGAAGGGCGCGAACCTTCGGCCGCCCCTCTCTTGGTTCCTTCTCTCGGGCGAGCGAGAGAAGGGGCACGCCCACCGTAGGTGGGTGGAAGCTTGTCGCTCTGGACGTACAGAGCGTCTGTAGATGGGTAACACCGCCAGCAGATAAAAATCCTGTCATCCTGGGCGATGACCCGGGATTCAGCGTGAGTGTGTTACTGCGAGGGGGTCTGCCGGCTACGCGATAACTAGAAAATGATGCGCTGCGTACCTCACCACATCCTATGGGCTACCGGTCAGGCCGCAGGCAGAGTCGCAGATCCTCACCGAGCATGCGCCGGTCGAGGGTTCGCAAATGCCAGCGTGCGGCCATGTCGGTGAGTGCGGGCAGGCTCAGCAGGGGCCGGGCCTGATCACCCAACAATACCGGGGCGATATAGAGCAGCAATTCGTCGACCAGGCCGGCGGCGAACCAGGCCCCGCATAGAGTCGCGCCGGCTTCAATTTGCAGTTCGTTGATCTGTCGTGCGGCAAGCTGCTGTAATACGGCTTTGAGGTCGAGACCGGCTGTGGATTCCGCTACGGCTTGCCACTCGGTGTCGGCAAAACATGCCCGGTCAGGCAGCGGGGTGCGTGCTGCGTGCATCACCAGGGTTGGCGCACTGCGGTCGAACAGATTCGATCCGGCCGGGAGACGCAGATTACGGTCGAGTATCACGCGTAGCGGTGTGGCCACAGGAGCACCTGCCTGCTGGGCCTGCAAAATTGTTGCGGTCGGCAAGCGTACTGTCAGGTGGGGATTATCGCTCAGCGCGGTGCCGCTGCCAGTGAGAAGGGCCGAACTACGCGCCCGCCAATGCTGTACATCGGCGCGAGCGGCTTCGCCCGTGATCCATTTTGAGCTGCCGTTGGCGAGTGCGGTGCGGCCATCGAGACTCATGGCCAGTTTGATACGTACCCAAGGCCGCTGTTGTTCAATACGCATGAAAAAGCCGCGATTGAGTTCGCGGGTGGCTTCACGCATCAAGCCTGTTTCGACCTGGATGCCAGCTTTGCGCAGGCGCTCGAGACCACCACCCGCTTGCTGGAAGGGATCTGCTGCTGCTGCCACCACGCGGGTAATGCCGGCTTCGATCAAGGCCTTGGTGCAAGGTGGGGTACGGCCTTGCAAGCCACACGGCTCAAGGGTTACATAGGCGGTGGCCCCGCGAGCCCGGTTGCCTGCCTCACGCAAGGCCAGAACCTCGGCATGGGGCTCGCCGGCACGCTGATGCCAGCCGCTACCGACGACGGCTTCTCCGTGGGCAAGTACACACCCGACCCGTGGGTTGGGCTGGGTTGAATACAGACCGCGCTCGGCCAGGCGTAGCGCATGGGCCATGTGTAGGTGATCCAGCGCCGACCAGGTGGGTAATCCGCAGTGGTCGTGGGTGGTCATGGTCAGGGCTGGTGTTTGCGGTGGGAAACGGCGTTCATTACGATTTACGCTTGCGGCGGTCAACGAGCAGCGGCAGTTGCCTATTTTCCAGGCCAGGCAGCTCGCGTTCCAGACGCTCGATTTCTTCACGGAAGGCCTGCACGTCCTCGAAACGCCGGTACACCGAGGCAAAGCGGACGTAGGCGACCTGATCGAGCTGTTTCAGTTCATGCATGACCAGTTCACCCACCCGTAGCGAAGGGATTTCGCGTTCACCACCTTTGCGGATCTCGTGGATCACTGCACGTACCGCGGCTTCGACCGCCTCACTGTTGACCGGGCGTTTTTGCAAGGCGCGGTCGAAGCTCACCCGTAACTTGTCGGCAGCAAAAGGTTCACGACGGCCATTGTTCTTGACCACCGGTGGCAGGCTCAGTTCGGCAAGCTCGAAGGTAGTAAAACGTTCACTGCATTGGGGACACTCCCGGCGGCGGCGCACACTGCTGCCGTCTTCGGTCAGGCGTGAATCAATGACGCGAGTGTCTTCGAACTGGCAGAATGGGCAGTACATAAGGTCTTGGTGGGTGCAAGCTGACTTATTCGTAGACCGGGAAATGCCGGCACTGTGCTTCGACCTGGCGACTTACGCTGGCGATACCCGCGGTGTTCTCCGGGGCATCGAGAATATCGCAGATCCAGTTTGCTAACGCCACGCAATCCGCCTCGCGATAGCCGCGAGTGGTTACTGCCGGAGTTCCCAGGCGTAGCCCTGAGGTTACAAAGGGAGAGCGCGGGTCGTTAGGCACGGCATTCTTGTTCACGGTGATGTGGGCTTCGCCCAATACGGCCTCGGCCTCCTTGCCGGTAATATCGCGGCCAATCAGATCGACTAGGAAAAGATGGTTTTCTGTGCCCCCGGAGACCACCTTGTAGCCGCGTTCGATGAACGTATGGGCCATCGCTTGGGCATTTTTTACCACCTGCTGCTGGTAGCTGGCAAAGTCCGGCTGCAAGGCCTCCTTGAAGGCTACCGCTTTGGCCGCGATAACATGCATCAAGGGTCCTCCCTGGATACCGGGAAAGACAATGGACTGTAGTTTTTTGCGTAAATCCTGATCTGCGCCTCGGGCCAGAATGATGCCGCCACGGGGGCCACGTAGGGTTTTGTGGGTGGTTGAAGTCACCACGTGAGCGTGAGGCAGGGGGCTTGGATAGACGCCGACGGCGATCAACCCGGCAACATGGGCCATGTCTACAAACAGATAAGCACCGACCGCATCGGCAATCTGCCGGAAGCGGGCCCAGTCCACGATCTGCGAATAGGCCGAAAAACCGGCCACGATCATCTTCGGCTGGTGTTCGCGGGCCAGGCGTTCAACGTCGTCATAGTCGATCAGACCCTCGTCGTTGACACCATATTGGATGGCGTTGAATACCTTGCCACTGAGGTTGGGTTTGGCCCCATGAGTAAGGTGACCGCCGTCGGCCAGACTCATGCCGAGAATGGTATCGCCGGGTTTGAGCAAGGCGAAATATACCGCCTGATTGGCCTGCGAGCCCGAGTGCGGTTGCACATTGGCATAATCGCAAGCAAACAATTTGCAGACCCGTTCGATGGCCAGGTGCTCGGCTACGTCGACGTATTCACAGCCGCCGTAATAGCGTTTGCCCGGATAGCCTTCGGCATATTTGTTGGTGAGTACCGAGCCCTGAGCTTGCAGTACTCGCGGGCTGGCGTAATTCTCCGAGGCAATCAGTTCGACGTGATCCTCTTGGCGGTGGGCTTCGGCGGTAATGGCCTGCCACAGTTCCGCATCGTAGTCGGCAATGGTCATGGACTTGGAAAACATCAGCAATCCTTGAGAACAGTTCCAGAGAAGGCCCGAAAGTATACCCCTGGACCTTCTGCAGTGCTGGAGAGAACCTCTAAAAACCTACTGCGCGAATCGCTTGCGGTGTCGTGTGCTCGTTCACGCCTCACTCGATAGTGCCCGACTTATCATCTGCGAGCTGCAAGATCCGTGACACAAGGCCACACTGTCATTCACCGAACTCTTGTCCTTGGTCAAGACACTAAAAAGTACACTCGGTAAGCTGTTCCAAGGTGTGAGGCGGATCTTTTCTCCGATCAGGGAAGGATGCCGATACGCACATTGGCAGATGCGTCGTAGTTTTCCGTTCCATTAGCTATTCCGAGGTCACATAATGAATCCTGTTGTCTTTTTGCACAGGCAATTGTCTTATTTCATGGGGACATCTGAAGACCAAGCCGGTTTTCTTTTCAAATCACCATCCGCTCCAATGTTCATGCACGAACGCGTGCAGATTATGCTACGGCGTACGGAAGTATTGGCCTGGGTGTTCATGATTCTGGTACCCATGTGGCTTGCAGTTGATGTCCTGATATTCCCTTCATCAGTGGTTATACCGCTGGTGTACGGCCGTCTGCTCGTAACCCTTTTTCTGGGTGCCGTACTGGTTTTCTCGGTTGTTATGGTGGAGCGCGCATCCTGGCTGACTGCGTATTTCTTTTTGATTTGCCTGGTAGCCATCCCAGAAGTCTTTGAGATTTTTGCGCATGCGATTTTCTACAATTGGCAGATTGGCAATCCTCATATCACCGCAATGCAGTCAGCAGCGATCTTTCTTTATCGACAACTACCCATTATTTACATTTCAGGCCTGGCCCTGTTCCCCTTGACGCTGCTGGAGTCGCTGCCCATTCTTTTGGCCATGCTGGTTCTGGTGGCCATCACCCATACGGGAACGATCGACCCGTTGTCATTCAGTGCCAATCACGTGGCTGAATTGTGGTTGGTTGTCGTAATCGGTGGCTCTGCGGCACTGGCCGGGCTACTGCAGTTCAATTTGTTTTGGCAAAGGCACCGGCTGGCGGATTTCGATGCCGAAACAGGATTGATGAGCAGGAAAGCCGCCCTGGAGCTTATAAAATTATTCTGGAATGACCAAGCCAAGGCCAAGCGCTACATAGGGGTTGGGATGATGGCTATCCCTCAGGTAAGCACAGCAATCCCGGATCGGCGCTCTGACAGCGAACGGTTGTCACGTGAGGTGACCTACCTGGAGCAGCATTTGCCCCCGGGCATGCAAGCGGTTCGCTGGTCGAGTCATTTTCTTGGGATCATTGCTACCGGCTACAGCTACAAGGAGCTGCTGGATGTGATGAACACTCTCTATGGCCAGTCCGATTCAGCTTCCAATCCGTATGGAAATCGAAACGTTGCAGTGGCCGAGCGTACTATCGATCACAGCATTAGCCCGGCCAATCTGCTTGCTACTGCGGAGAAAAAACTCGAGCGGGTACTCAGTAACTAACCATGAGGATCCTCAGAACCCTTCCAGAAGCAGTACCCACAATCATCGACCCGAGGTTTGCTGGTGCGGCAACCGCTGGTGCGACTACTTTGGCTTACCCCCCATGTCGATGGGCTTGCCCTGGGACAAAGAGGTCAGATAGCTGACCAATGCCCGCATGGTCAGGCTATCGTTGGCCGGAGGGGTCCCGCCAAGCGCACCGGTTACGCAGGCACGGATCTGATCTTGCAGGGTGATCACCCGTTCGGCCCGGGCGCTGTAACGCGGAAAGATCGTGGCGGCGTTGCTGAGACTGGGAAATTTGGCGCCATTGGGCGTCACGGTTGCGGCAAGCCCAGCCCCTCGGTGACAGGCATTACAGGTTATGCCGCGGCCACCGAAAGTGTCGTGCAGAAAGATCTGCTTGCCTTGAGCGACCGCCTTGGCCAGTGGCCCGTTGATGGCTGCCTGGGCGGGAACCACACCCCACATTCCAACCAGTAGGGTGATCAACACCAGGCTCGGGATGATGTGATAATGCTTGGATGGTGATTTGCTCAATCGGGTCATGTCTCAGTCTCCTCGTTGGCTGACCGTGCCGCCTGGATATCGACCCGCATACTCCGGGTCGCCGGGCTATTGAATTCCGTGAAACAGAGCATACTCCGGCAATCCCGTTGCTATTGCCGGGGGCGATCGTTCCCGTTGCTTGGCAACTTGGCGATGGCTCGGCGATAATACCGGGCAATATTGCATCCGCAGCAGATCGCGGCCTGGTTGGGCCAATTTGCGGGCGCGGAGGTGCGATAGCCGGGAAGCCTGTTTCTGCCTGCATCTTTGCGGTGCCAAGCGGGGCACGTCCGGTATACGAATGGGCTGTGAGGCCATCCTGTCATTCATTGCAATCACCGCAGGGTGATGCGGTCCACCGGCCACATCTCAGCGCTGCGGGCGATTCGGAGCTAGACATGCACTACATCTATACGATGAACAAGGTTAGCAAGATCATTCCCCCGAAACGTCAGATCATCAAGGATATTTCTCTCAGTTTCTTTCCCGGTGCCAAGATCGGTTTGATGGGGCTGAATGGCTCGGGCAAGTCTACCGTGCTCAGGATCATGGCGGGCGTTGACAAGAACTTCCAGGGTGAGGCCCGTCCACAGCCGGGTATCAAGGTCGGACATCTACCGCAAGAACCACAACTCGATCCACAAAAAACCGTGCGTGAAACGGTTGAAGAAGGTGTCGGAGAGGTTTTGCAGGCCCAGGCACGACTGGAAGAGGTTTATGCCGCCTATGCTGAAGAAGGTGCGGATTTCGATAAGCTGGCTGAGGAACAGCAGCGCCTTGAAAATCTGTTGGCGGCCAACGATGCGCATGCCCTGGAACGCCAGTTGGAAGTAGCTGCCGACGCCCTGCGCTTGGCCCCCTGGGACGCCCTTATCGGCTCGTTATCCGGCGGTGAGAAACGTCGCGTGGCCTTGTGCCGGTTGCTGTTATCCAAACCTGACATGTTGCTGCTCGATGAGCCCACCAATCACTTGGATGCGGAGTCGGTGGATTGGCTGGAGCAATTCCTGCACGATTTCCCAGGTACCGTGGTGGCGGTCACCCATGACCGTTATTTTCTCGACAATGCGGCCGAGTGGATTCTAGAACTCGATCGTGGTCGGGGGATTCCGTGGAAGGGCAATTACTCCTCCTGGCTGGAGCAGAAAGACCAGCGGCTGTCCAGGGAAGCCGTAGCCGAAAAGGCCCGTAAAAAAGCCATCAAGCGTGAGCTGGAGTGGGTACGTCAGGCTGCCAAGGGTCGCCAGTCCAAGGGTAAAGCACGCCTACAGAATTTCGAAGAGCTGAACTCGGTCGAGTATCAGAAGCGCAACGAGACCAACGAGATCTACATTCCACCTGGGGAGCGCCTTGGCGGCGAAGTGATCGAGTTCATTAACGTATCCAAGTCGTTTGATGATCGTCTGTTGATCGAGAATCTGTCGTTGAAGGTCCCACCCGGAGCCATCGTTGGGGTCATTGGTCCCAACGGTGCCGGCAAGTCCACGTTATTGAAGATGATCATCGGTATCGAGCATCCTGATCAGGGCGAGGTCAAGGTCGGCCACACGGTCAAACTTGCCTATGTTGACCAGTCGCGTGAAGCCCTTAATGGCAACAAGAGTGTTTGGCAGGAGATTTCCGGGGGTGCCGATATCATCACTATTGGCAATTACCAATTGCAGTCCCGGGCCTACCTGGGTCGATTTAATTTCAAGGGTACCGATCAGCAGAGATTGGTCAGCCTGTTATCCGGGGGTGAGCGAGGTCGCTTGCATCTAGCCAAGACCTTGATGCAGGGCGGCAATGTGTTATTGCTCGACGAACCGTCCAACGATCTGGATGTGGAAACCTTACGTGCTTTGGAAGACGCTTTGCTGGAATTTCCCGGTTGCGCCATGGTGAGCAGCCATGACCGGTGGTTTCTCGATCGCATCGCTACCCACATTCTGGCTTTTGAAGGCAACTCGCATGTGGAGTTTTTTCCCGGTAACTATGCCGAGTACGAAGCTGATAAAAAACAGCGGCTGGGCGAAGAGGGGGCTCGTCCGCATCGGGTGCGGTTCAAGAAGCTGGCTTGAAACCAAGCAGATATCCCGTAGCCCATACGGCACCGATTGCGGCAGCCGTGAGAAACTGCAGCCGTGGATAGCAATTTTCATGTCGTGGAGAGTGCAACGATGGTTTTCATGCAGACCCTGCGGGAAGTTTGGCAGCGCCACGATTCCCTGTTGTGCGTAGGGCTCGATCCTGATCCGGCGCGCTTCCCGGATAGCCTCCGTGGGCAGCCCGATGGTATCTTCCGTTTCTGTACTGCTATCGTCAATGCGACGGCCGGGTTAGTTTGTGCATTCAAGCCGCAGTTTGCCCATTTTGCCGCCGCCCGGGCCGAGGATTCACTGGAACGTCTGATTGCCTACATCCACGAGCACCATCCGGGGATTCCGGTGATTCTGGATGCCAAGCGTGGCGATATCGGTTCCACGGCGATGTTCTATGCGGCCGAGGCTTTCGACCGTTACGGCGCCGATGCGGTGACCTTGAATCCTTACCTGGGCCGGGATTCAGTGCAGCCGTTTCTTGATCGCCGCGACAAGGGGGTGATCCTGCTGTGTCGAACCTCCAACCCCGGTGCCGGTGACCTGCAGGATCTCGATGTCGGTGGTCAGCCGCTGTATCAATATTTAGCACAACGTGTGGCCCAGCAATGGAACGAGTACGGCAATTGCATGCTGGTGGTCGGTGCCACCTATCCTGAAGAACTGGCCAGGGTGCGCCAACAGGTGGGAGAGATGCCTTTGTTGGTACCCGGTATCGGCACCCAGGGGGGCGACATCGAGGCGGTACTGCAGGCTGGCCTGGACGCCGGGCGTAACGGCCTGATCATCAGCACTTCGCGGGCGGTGCTTTATGCCGGGTCCGGTGAGGATTTCGCCGAGGCGGCACACCTCGCCGCCGACCGGCTACGCGGCGAGATCAATCGGTATCGCTGAGTTTGTAGGGTGTGGTGAGGCACGAACCGTATCAATCGATCTAGTGGGTTTCCACGGTAACAGGGCCGAATCAGGACAAGCCCGAGCACTTCGGCGAGAATAGGCAGGTTGTCGTTACGGAGCCTGATATGCCTAGCCGTCGTGAATGTGCCAATGCCCTGCGGGTTCTGGCTATGGATGCCGTGCAAGCCGCGCGGTCCGGACATCCCGGCATGCCGATGGGCATGGCCGATATTGCTGAAGTGCTATGGAACGATTTTTTCAGCCACAACCCCAGCAATCCACACTGGGCCAATCGGGATCGCTTGGTACTCTCCAATGGCCATGGCTCGATGCTGTTGTACGGGCTGTTGCATCTGAGTGGTTACGATCTGTCGCTGGATGAGATTCGTCACTTTCGGCAGTGGGGGTCGAAAACCCCGGGGCATCCGGAGGCCCATCTGACCCCTGGCGTGGAAACCACTACGGGCCCCTTGGGACAGGGCCTGGCCAATGCCGTGGGGATGGCCTTGGCAGAAAAGCTGCTAGCTCGCGAATTCAATCGCGATGACTTGCCGATTGTCGACCATCGAACCTGGGTATTGGTAGGTGATGGTTGTCTGATGGAAGGTATTTCGCACGAGGCGGCTTCACTGGCGGGGACCTGGAAACTCGGCAAGCTGGTGGCTCTGTACGATGACAACGGTATTTCTATCGATGGTGAAGTCAAAGGCTGGTTTAGCGACGATACGGCGGCACGTTTTGAAGCTTATGGCTGGGAGGTACTGCGCGATATCGATGGCCATGATGCGGCAGCGATCGAGGCAGCCCTGGCCGTAGCGACGCACAACCCGGAGCGGCCCACACTGATCTGCTGCCGCACCACCATTGGCTTTGGCTCGCCCGGCAAGGCGGGTACGGCGAGTAGTCACGGCGCGCCATTGGGCCAGGACGAAGTGGCGGCAACCCGCCAAGCCCTCGGCTGGAGCTGGCCGCCGTTTGAGATTCCTGATACCTATTACGAGGCCTGGAATGCTGAAGCGCGCGGTGCGCAGCGCGAAACCACATGGCAGGCGCTGTTTGACCGTTATCGGCAGGCCTATCCTGAACCGGCCGCCGAATTTGAACGGCGCATGGCAGGTCGACGGCCGGCTGGCTTCTCGGCGCATGCTGAAGCCTGTATCACCCGCCTGCAACAGCAAGCACCTGAGGTGGCTTCGCGTAAGGCCTCACAAATGGTGCTGGATATGTTGGCCCCGGAATTGCCGGAACTGATCGGTGGTTCGGCCGACTTGTCCGGCTCCAACCTGACTGCCTGGAAAGGTTCGCAAAGCATTACCGAAGCGGCCGGTGCGGCCAACTACATTCACTTCGGGGTACGTGAATTTGGCATGGGCGCCATTCTCAACGGCCTGGCCCTGCACGGGGGTTTTCTGCCTTATGACGGCACCTTCTTGGTGTTTTCAGACTACGCGCGCAATGCCTTGCGGATGAGTGCCCTGATCCCGGCCCAGGTTATCCATGTCTACACCCATGATTCCATCGGTTTGGGTGAGGATGGCCCCACCCATCAGCCGGTCGAACACCTGGCCTGTTTGCGCTACATCCCCAACAACCGGGTGTGGCGACCTTGTGATGCGGTGGAAAGTGCCGTGGCCTGGCGCTCGGCCATCGAACGTGAAGACGGGCCGAGTTGCCTGGTATTTTCACGCCAGAAACTGGTACCGCAGCCGCGCGAAATATCCCGTCTGGCCGATGTCGCTCGGGGTGGCTATATTCTCTTTGATCCACCTGAAACGCGCTTCCAGGCCATCCTGCTGGCCACCGGTAGCGAGGTTGAGTTGGCCATGCAAACGATGCGCGCTTTACGTGATAAGGACATTGCCGTGCGGGTGGTGTCGATGCCCTGCTGTGAGGTTTTTGATGCCCAAGCGCTGGAATACCGTGAAGGGGTGCTGCCATCCTGGTGCCGGGTGCGGGTGGCCATCGAAGCGGGGGTGACGGATTACTGGCGTAAATACGTCGGCCTGGACGGGGCGGTGATTGGCCTGGATCACTTTGGAGCCTCGGCCCCGGCCGAGGAGTTATTTCAGCGGTTCGGTTTCACAGTTGAACATGTACTGGCGGCTGTGTGCGAGCAGCTCGATGGTTAAGATCTGCTGCAATGCCGGTGCAAGTGTCCGGTTTCATTGAGTGAGAGCAACGTGGTGCGATCGTGATCGATCTGCAGGCGGTTGATGCAGCACGGATCTTGCTGCAGCGAGCCGTAGTGCGACAGGGAG
>QILI01000023.1 GCA_003233305.1 Mizugakiibacter sp. | reverse complement strand
TGTTGAATTCCGCGTTGGAGTGACACATCTCAGCAAGTGCCTCGACATCATCGGGACGAATATGCCGTAGATCGGGCCGGGGATGCACCGTGATGCTCTGGGCACCGGCACGAAGACAGGTCTCGGCGGCCTCGAGTACATCGGGTTCCTTGCCACCCCGAGAGTTACGCAAAACAGCAATCTTGTTGACGTTGACACTAAGTAAGGTCATAAGTGTTGAATAGGCAGAGATTCAAGGCAAAATAGCAGAAAAAAAAAGCGCACTAAAGTACGCTTTGAAAACCGTTGATCTAAAGCAGAAATATCTATGCGTCGATAACGGCAGGAGATGTGCTATATCAGACAACAGTTGACAGCGAAAAGTTCCTGCAGTGAATTATGGCCCTGGATGCAGGGTGATTACACACGGTGGTCCTCGCCAGGCGACACAGCCAATCCAGTCCAGGCCGAGCCTCAGATCGTGTACCTGCCAGTCAGCGGAAGATCCGATCTGCAGATGGAAAATGGTGGGCTGCCATCTATGTTTCTGGTATTGAAAAGCAATTTTCTGTAGCCCGAAAGCGATGCCGACACCGTGAGCTTTGAGAACCGCCTCTTTATGGCACCACAGTTGTAAGAAAACAGTTTTGCGGATGGCAGGGGCGCATTGTTGTAGAGCAAGCGATTCAGCAGGGGTAAAAAAGCGCTTTGCCAAAGCCTGGACGCGTACCTTGCGAGACAGGTTCTCGATGTCTATCCCCGGGGTGACGTCGCGAGCGGCGACCAGTACAACCCGGCCCTGACTGTGAGTAAGATTGAATCGTAGCCAGGTATAGGGTGACAATAGGTGCGGTTTACCATGCGCATCACGGCGTATCAACAAATCCTCAGAAGCCAAACCCAGGCACGTAGACAAATAACTCCGTAGGCTGATATCCGGTAGCTCAGTGGACTGTGGCACGGTCCATATATGCACATGTCGGTACCAATTGAGCGGTTCAATCATGTCAGCTACGGCCGCTCTGGTAAGTAGGGTGGTTGGGAGGAGCGGTGCTGAATGAGCACCCCACCTTGGCAGGCCGGAATTACTTTAAAAGGTCCATGACGAAACATAGATGGCTCCTCCTGGTTGGGGATGCTGGATCTGTAAGTGGCACAAACTGGCAGGCCTCATGGGCACTGCGGGTGAATGGTCAGTAAGCAGATCAATCAATTGTTCTAGCCCAGGGTTATGACCTATTAGCAGTAAGCGTTGGCCTTGATACGTAAATAGCCATGGCAGCAGTATGTCGGGCGTAGCCGCATAGATGGACGCCTCATATTTACTGTGAGAGAGCCACTGAGGAACCGTATGAAGCAAGGTTTCCCGGGCCCGCCTGGCCGTAGAACACAGCACCACCTGGGGTGCCAGATCTGTATGCTGGAGGAAGTGCTGCCGCAACTGCTCGCACTGCAATAGGCCGCTTGGACTCAAGGCCCGATCACGATCTGCTTGGCCGGGTTGGGCCTGCAGAGCTTGGGCATGACGTAATAACAGAAGGTGATCAGGTAAGGGTGTAAGCATGCCATGGAGAACCCATTTTCAAAACTATTACCCGCTGCATAGGGACGGGGATTGAGAGACAGCTTAAAACCTAGATGGGATTTACGTGGGCGAGTTGTGGGTAATAAGTTGAACAATATCAATCGCCAGCGACCGCAGCATAACAGAGTACCAGCTAGCCAAGATGGGCAGTTGAAAGGTTAGCAATAAAGGGTCATCTCAGTGCTGATTAGAGCTACCCGGATTCCAGTTACTGGGGGGGTTCAGGGGAATATTCATTTTACGCAGTAAATCTTGTTGAATAGCATTTTCGGTTGCACCTTGCCGGGCGAGTGCAAGCAGTGTCTGAGCGAGCTGGGCATCATAGCGGGCACGCAGAACCAAGCTGGAAAACTGCTGCGTTTGCCAGGCCAAAGCCCGTTGTTGCCAGGCAGCCAATCGGCGCCGAGTTGGGCTTGTGGCAAGACGCTGGGTCAAGGCCAGGCCGGTAGCACGAGCGGTCACCGTATCGCCCAAAGCTAGATTTCTGGCAAGGTGAAGGCAATCGCCGCGTAGCTTGATGGATTTGCTATGGCGGATGCAAAAGGCAAATAGCGGTGCCAGAGCAGGCGTGGGTAGGTACATGAGATTACCTGCTGCCAACAGGTAACTCGCGACCTGAGCATTACCTCGTATGCCGCCGATAATTTGCACCACATCGGCCGGCATGGTTTGCATCGTCACCGTGTTGATGAGGGCTTGCAGCAGGGTTGCGTAATAGGTGTTGAAAGAAGTGGCGCGGGCGGCCCGGTACAGGAAACGCGTTTGGCCCGCTACGTCATGGGCTTGAACGGCATGATCGAAGGCCAGCAGCCAGACTGCCGCGTTATCAGGTGCCTGGTGCTTAAGGCGTTGCAAGGCGTTCGTGTTAATGCAATCACTCAGGTTTTGGCGATCGCCGCAATCACCCAGGGCCACCCAATTGACAGCCGGGCCCGCAGAAGCCAGTTTTTGAGCCCGCTGTATCAGGGACGAATAGCGCAATGGCGTTGGCATGTTAGAAATTGATCGAGCCAGAATCGCGGCGGCTGCCAGTTGCAGCGGTTGCTGTTGGGATACGGCACGGCTGACCAATCTGCGTTGAAACTGTGCCAGTGGACTGGATGACACGCTAACGCCGTTCGCCGAAGCTGCGAATAACAGGCCGCAAAAGAAAACGAAAAAGAAAATCTTGGAGGAAGTTTTCATGGATTGACCTATCGCAACGAAGTCAGGGGTAGGTAAAGTGGCCAAACGGTAACAGGGTGCCCACCCAGCCGACGGGCCTACAGGTCGCTGATTGGTCGTCTTCAGTCCTGCAAGGCCAGACGTAGAAATTCCGGCTGGCATAGCGCAGCATGGTGAATGGCCGGGTTGTAGTACTGCGTAGCGAAGGTACGCATGGCGGCTTCGTCTTCCCGGAATTGGGTAAGGCCAGCATCACCCTTACGTGCCAGCGTGCAGCTCCACCAGCCGGTGGGGTAACAGGGTTGTGGAAACGGCAAGGTGACCCGAGCCCCGAAACCCGCCTGGCGCATGGCTGCATGCATGGTCTGAATCAGCTCGACATGGGCTAAAGGTGACTCTGACTGCTGAACCAGAATACCCCCAGGAGACAGTGCAGCATAACAAGAGCGATAGAAGGATTCGTTGAACAGACCTTCAGCCGGGCCTACTGGATCGGTTGAATCAACAATGATTACGTCCAGGCTGGCCGGCTCAGCCTCACGCATCCAGGCGATACCATCGGTAAACAATAACTTAGCACGTGGATCAGTATTAGCTTCGCATAAGGTGGGAAAATACTCCTCAGCGAGCCGAGTGACCCGTTCATCAATCTCGATCTGCACCACCTGATGGATTTCCGGATGCCGCAGTACTTCGCGCAAGGTGCCACAATCACCCCCACCGATGATGGCTACATTGTGCGGGGAGGGGTGGGTGAACAAGGCCGGGTGCGTCATCATCTCGTGGTAAAAGAAATTGTCCCTATCACTCACCATCATGCAGCCATCAATAATCATCAAATGCCCCCAGTCCGTGGTGTCATAAATCTCGATGGTCTGGTAGGGCGTGGTTTCGGCATGCAAGCGGGAATGGATACGCAAGCCGATGGCCGAACCGCTTGGAAGATACTGTTCGGTAACCCAGTTGTTGCTCATGATCTGCCCGCGATGATTCAGAAGGCGCATTGTAACCTCCGCATCCGACATAGAGGCGCTAAAATGGGCCATATGGATGAACCCCGCGGCGAGTCGGGCTTCCGGTTCTTCCGGTATCAGCGTTCAGGCCCCGCCGCTGCGACGCACCGCTCCAACTCGCGAGGAGATCATCCATGACGACTTCCTGGAATCGTCAACAGGCCCGTAGAACGTATGCCATTGAGCATTGGGGTGAGGGTTATTTTGATATTGATGAGCACGGCGGGGTCATGGTTCAACCTGCCGGGCCCAGCGCGGCCTGGGTGCGCCTGGATGCAGTGATTGACGAGGCGCGCAGAGCTGGGATGCATTTGCCCTTGTTGTTACGGTTTACCGATGTGCTGCAACACCGGCGCCGGCACCTGCAGCAGACCTTTGCTAAGGTTATGCGTGAGTACGACTATGCGGGCGGCTATACGGTAATTTATCCAGTCAAGGTGAATCAGCAGCATGGCGTAGTCAGTGAGTTGGTGGCCGGTACCGAGGCGCAGGCCTTCGGACTCGAAGCTGGTTCCAAACCGGAATTACTGGCGGTGTTGGCAATGGCTCAGCCTGATAGCCTGGTGATCTGTAACGGTTACAAGGATCGCGAGTACATTCGCCTGGCGTTGATCGGTGTGCGCATGGGCTTGCGTACCGTGATTGTTATTGAGAAGGCCTCCGAACTGGCCCATGTCATTGCCGAGGCCGAAGCCTTGCAAGTACAACCCGTTCTGGGCGTGCGTATGCGCCTAGCCAGCCTCGGTGCCGGGCGCTGGCAGAACAGTGGCGGTGAAAAGGCCAAGTTTGGCCTAACTCCCGGACAACTGCTGAAGCTAATCGAGCGCTTGCATGCCAACGGTCTGGCCGAATCGCTGCGTTTGCTACATTTCCACATGGGTTCGCAAATGTCGAATTTGCGAGATATTGCTGGTGGCATGCGTGAAGCGGTGCGTTTCATGGTCGAGTTGGCACGCCTGGGCATAAGTTTGGATTACATCGATGTCGGCGGTGGCCTAGGTGTGGATTATCAAGGCACGCGTTCGCGCGACTACTGTTCGATTAACTACAGTCTCGAACAATATGCGGGTAGCATTGTGCAACCACTGGCCGAGATTTGCGTCGCCCATGGTCTCGCTACGCCACGGGTGCTTACCGAAGCGGGTCGGGCTATGACTGCGCACCACGCCGTGTTGGTCGCCGAGGTCACCGATTGCGAGGTCGCGCCCCGTGGGGCGCTGCCAGCGGTGGAGGCCACCGAGCCGGCAGTGTTGTGCCGTGTGCGCGAATTGTACCGGGACGTTGAGCGGCGTCCGCCTACCGAGTTATACCTCGAAGCACAACAGTATCTGGCCGAAGGACGGGCCTTGTTTGTCCTGGGTCACATCAATATTACCCAGCGAGCTGCATTGGAGGATCTGTATTATTTGGTTTTGCACGCGGTCAAGGCCCGCCTCAATCCCGGCGAGCGCAGCCACCGGCAAACTCTGGATGAACTCGATGCCCGGCTGGTTGATAAGTATTTCCTGAATTTTTCCATATTCGAGTCGATACCCGATGTCTGGGCAATCCAGCAGATATTTCCAATCATGCCGATCGCCGGGCTGGATCGTGAACCGCAGCGTCAGGGCGTTATCGTTGATCTGACCTGTGATTCCGATGGCCGGATCGATCGCTATGTAGGTGCTAAAGGCCTCAATGTAAGCCTGCCCCTACATAGTCTTGAAGCAGACCGGGGGTACCAACTTGGAATATTTATGGTGGGTGCTTACCAAGAAACCTTGGGTGACATTCATAACCTGTTTGGCGACACCGATACGGTCAATGTACGGGTTACCGGAGAGGGTTTTGAATTTAGCCACTTGCGGCATGGTGACAGCGCCGGTTTGATGCTCGATTACGTCGGCTATAACCTTGATACCCTACGTGCTGCCTGGCAGGAGAAAATGACCCGGATGCAACTTGGAACCGCTGAAGCAAAGCTTTTTACCGCCTCACTCGAGGCGGGTCTACAGGGGTACACGTATCTAGCTTGCCAATGATTTTGTGAGCGACATTCCCGGTGTCCGGATAAGGCAGTAGATTTATCGGATGTAGGGATTTATACCTCACTGAGGCCATCCCCCAAAGCTGCCGGGGAGTTGCCAAGATTGGACCCATTGTGTCGTATGTTATCCACCGCACTTGTTACCGGCGTCTTGCCACGAAGGGTAAAACTACGGCTCGGAATATTGATATTCACCCAGTCAGCGCTTCTCTTTCAGTGCCAGGGCATGGAACCCTGCGGTGCTCAGCTTCTTTTTGACGCGTTCTAGTTGAGCGGCACTGGCATAGGGTCCGAGCCGCACCCGGTACCAGTTCTGGCCATTGATATTCACCGGCTGGATTTCGGCCACAAAGCCCGCCAGGGCCAGTTTGGCCTTGGCGGTGTCGGCCTGGGCCGGGGTGGAAAAGGAACTCACCTGCAGTACGTAGGCTCCTGCAGAGGTCTGGGTAGTGGCCGGTGGTGTTTTCTCAGTGCGTGCCTGGGCGCTCAGCTCGGCATCCGGGATAATAACTTCCTTACCTGGAAGTACTTTGTAGAAATCGAACCGGGTGGCTGTTTTTGTTTCGGGGTGCGCAGCAATTCCAGGACCCGAACCGACTGTCGGCGTGGCTCCGGAACGAATCGTTGGACCGGCGGTGCTGCGCAGGCTGGGAATCCAGCCACGGTAGCCGATGTAGCCCATTACCAACACACCGAGCAGTAATCCAAGCAGAAACAACACCCAACCAGGAATGCGATGATCGTGGCGTACAGCTTGCTTACCGCGTTTGCTCGCCATTACATACTCTCCGGGGCAGATACCCCCATTATTCCAAGTCCGTTAGTGAGTACCTGGCCGGTAGCACGCGCCAATAACAGCCGGGCATCGCGCAGTGCAGCGTCGGTGACCAGAAAGGCCTCTGAGTTGTACCAGATGTGGAAGGTGGCGGCGAGTTCCACCAGATAGGACGCAACGAGATGCGGCTCGAGATGCTGGGCCGCCGACTCGATCACTTCAGGATAGCGCGACAGCATCACCATTACTGCTATGGACGGTTTACTGTCGAGTTGGGCCATGGCATTGCGCCCGCGGACTTCGTCGTGAACCATGCCGCGTTCCTCGGCTTGAGTCAGAACACTGGCAATGCGGGCGTGTGCGTATTGTACGTAATAGACCGGATTGTCATTGGATTGTGCGCGTGCCACATCGATATCAAAGGTGAGCTGTGAGTCAGGCTTGCGGGCGACCAGAAACCACCGGGTGGCATCACGTCCGACTTCATCAATTAGATCACGCAGGGTCACATAGCTGCCGGCGCGTTTTGATAGCTTCACCTCTTGACCATTACGCATCACCGCAACCATCTGGTGCAGCACATATTCAGGCCAGTCTGGCGGAATACCCAGTCCCAGCGCCTGCAAGCCAGCCCGGACCCGGGTAATCGTCGAGTGGTGGTCGGCACCCTGCTCGTTGATGACCCGCTCGAAGCCTCGTCGCCATTTATCTACATGATAGGCAACGTCAGGGATGAAGTAGGTATAGTTGCCATCCGATTTACGCATGACCCGATCCTTGTCGTCATCAAAATCGGTGGTACGCAACCACAGGGCGCCATCTTTCTTGAAGGTGTGACCGCTGTCGATCAGTTGTTTTACCGTGGCGTCTACCTTGCCTTCAGTATGGAGTGTAGATTCCAGGTAATACACATCAAAATCAACGCCAAAAGCACGTAGGTCCAGGTCTTGTTCGTGGCGCAACCAGGCAATGGCAAAGTGGCGCACGGCTTCCAAATCATGGGCATCGCCGCTACCGGTCTCATGTCGGCCATCAGCCTCAACGGTTTCACCGGCCAGGAAAGCTTGGGCCACCTCGGTAATGTATTCGCCACGATAGCCTTCCTCAGGCCAATGAGGACTGTCAGGTTCCAGGCCCAGAGCCCGAGCCTGAACCGATAAGGCGAGTTTATTGATCTGCTGGCCGGCGTCGTTGTAATAAAACTCGCGGGTTACTTGCCAGTCGCAGGCTTCCAGTAGTCGGCAGAGACTGTCACCGATGGCGGCGCCGCGACCGTGGCCGACATGTAGTGGACCGGTTGGGTTGGCAGAAACGAACTCGACTTGTACTTTACGACCCGCCCCGGATTTGTTGTGGCCGTATGAAGCTTGCAACGCCAGTACGTTGAGAATTTCTGCGTGGTAGGCGGTGGCTGACAGGAACAGGTTGATAAAGCCCGGACCGGCAACCTCAGCATGATCCAGTACCGGATGTTCAGGCAAGTTGGCGATAATCCGTTCGGCAAGCTTACGGGGAGGCGTATGGGTCGGTTTGGCCAGCATCATGGCCAGGTTGCTAGCAAAGTCACCATGGGTGCGGGACTTGGAGCGCTCCAGGGTATAGCCAGGCACAGTGATATCGGGGCTAAGATCGCCGCAGTTTTGCAGACGCTTCAGCGTCTGCTTTAGAAGTTCGTGCAAAGTATTTTTCACGGTCATCGAATTCGAGTAACCGTTCCATCGTAGCAGGACGGGACCGTGCTTGGGGTACCACGGAGAAGGAATCTCATACGGATCAAGGCCGTGCCTGGCCTGTGGATAACTCTGTGTACTATTAGCAGGATAGTTCGTACTAAGTCACTTATGTTACAGGATGATTACATTCTAAAACTATTTATTTCATGTAAATCATATAGATATAGCCGTGTCTGATTGTAGAATCTTTACAATAGCGAACAAGTGCCAGAGCTTGTGACTGTGCACAACTTCTACGGAGCACGATTGGCAGGTACCGGGCGGGAAAAGGAATAGCCCCATTCTCAATGACTTATACGAGCAGATTGCCAGATAGTAGATCGTGCTGACTTTTCATGTAGATAGCACCGGGCTACATCAATGCGGCAGATCGGTGCGCAGGATTTAGCAAAGACCCCGGCCGGATAGGGATACTGGGGTACCGTGTCCAATGACCAAGTGGTCAAGCACTCGTACGTCGATCAAGGCTAGGGTCTCCTTGAGGGTTTTGGTCAGCGCCACATCCGTACTGCTCGGCTCGGCGACCCCCGAGGGATGGTTGTGGGCCAGGATTACCGCGGCGGCATTGTGACGCAGGCAGGCGCGAACCACCTCACGGGGATGCACGGAAGCACTATCCACGGTGCCACGGAACAGCTCTTCGAAGGCGAGTACGCGATGACGATTATCCAGATACAGGCAGGCGAAGACTTCGTAGGGTAGATCACGTAGTTGAGCACGCAGATACTCACCGCTGTCGGCGGGATTACGGATGGTGGTCAGTTCAGCCAGTTCTTCGGCCAGTCCACGGCGAGCCAGCTCCAAGGCGGCCTGGATACGGGCCCGCTTGGCGGGTCCGACACCCGCCATGGGTATCGGTTCCTGAGCCAGCAGGGCGCGCAGGCTGCCTGCTGATTGCAGCAAGTTGCGGCCAAGGTCGACAGCAGAATGTCCCGGGATGCCATTGCCAAGTAGTAGGGCCAGTAGCTCGGCAGTACTCAGTGCGCCCGGGCCGTGCCGCAAGAGTTTTTCCCGAGGTCGTTCATCTTCTGGCCAGTCTCGTATGCTCATTCCGGAGATACTGAACCCGATTGCTAGTGCTTGGCAGAGGCATAAGCAGGCGAATCCGGTAAGCTAGCAGACTCCTCCAGCGTCGGCGATGGCTGACATGAACGAAAAATCCAGGTTACCAGAGCGCATTCTGCTGGGTGTATCCGGTGGTATTGCTGCCTACAAGGCTTGCGAATTGGTGCGTCGCTTGCGCGATCGTGCCAGCGAAGTACGTGTGGTCATGACGGCCAACGCAACCCGGTTCGTAAGCCCGGCTACTTTTCAGGCCTTGTCTGGCCAGCCGGTACACACCAGCCTGTGGAATGAAAATGCCGAAGCGGCAATGAGTCATATCGAATTGGCCCGCTGGTCACAACAGATCTTGGTGGCTCCAGCCAGCGCTGATCTATTGGCCCGTCTGGCGCATGGTCTGGCAAATGATCTGCTTACAACGGTGTGTCTGGCTACCCAAGCGCCGCTGTTGGTCGCTCCGGCCATGAACCGATTGATGTGGACACATCCTGCTACCCAGGCCAATATTGCCACGTTACGGCGTCGCGGAGTACGGGTTCTGGGTCCTGATGAAGGCAGTCAGGCATGTGGAGAAACCGGGCCGGGACGGATGCTTGAAGTTGCGGCGATCATGGCCGCATTGAACCATGCTCGACCGGGGCCTCTGCATGGTCTGCACGTATTGGTTAATGCTGGGCCGACGTATGAAGACATTGATCCGGTGCGCTTTATCGGTAATCGCAGTTCGGGGCGCATGGGCTTTGCCGTGGCGGCGGCGGCGGTGCAGGCCGGAGCACAGGTGGTGCTGGTAGCGGGTCCGGTGGTTCTGGATACCCCAGCCGGGGTTGAACGACGTATCAATGTGCGTAGTGCCGCCGAGATGTATGCGGCGATGCTGGCCGAGGTAAAACAGGCTGACCTGGTGATTGCCGTGGCCGCCGTATCGGATCTGCGTCCGCTTGATGTCAGTCCGGTCAAGCTGAAGAAGCCGCTGCTCCCAGAGGCGATTCGGCTGGTGGAAAATCCGGATATCGTTGCTGCTATGAGTGCGCAACAGCCGCGCCCCTTCGTGGTCGGATTTGCGGCTGAGACGGAATCTTTACAGGCGCATGCTCTGGATAAGCTGCGCAGTAAGAACCTGGACATGATTGCCGCTAACCTGGTCAGTGAGGGTTTGGGGATCGAGGCAGAGGACAACGCCCTGGACCTGTATTGGCACGAGGGACATGTCCGACTGGAACGTGCCAACAAGGAGACACTGGCGGTTAGGATGGTCGAGCAGATTGCCCAACGTTATCAAGCCAGCCGTGGAGATATAAGTCATGATTGACGTGGAATACCGTCTACTCGATCCGCGTCTGGGTAAGGAAATACCTATTCCAGCCTATGCCACGGATGGTAGCGCAGGGCTGGATCTGCGGGCTGCTCCAAGTGCTGCAGTAACCTTGGTACCTGGTCAGACTGAACGGATTCCGACAGGGCTGGCGATTCATATCGGGGACCCCAATTGGTGCGCGCTGATCCTGCCGCGTAGCGGACTCGGCCATCATTACGGCTTGGTACTAGGTAATCTGGTGGGCTTGATCGACGCGGATTACCAAGGGCCTTTGCAGGTATCGTGTTGGAACCGTGGCGATCAGGCTTATACCATCGCACCTGGAGACCGGATTGCACAGATTCTGTTCGTACCGGTAACCCAGGCACGGTTGGTTGCGGTGGACCGGTTTTTACCGAGTGAGCGTGGAGTGGGTGGGTTCGGTTCAACCGGTATCGGGTAATCCATCGGTGGTTTGTAAATTCCATGGCAGGCAGTGCAGTACCCACAGAGGTGAACATGATCGAGTCCTGGAATAGTGTGGTGTGGAGCAGAGAAATATTGTAGGGAGCTGGTTTATGTACAACTCGGCATCGGCATGGTGAGATGCGGCTGAATAGGGAATGACATGGGTGGGAAAGGTGATGGCAGGCGATTGAGTGGTTGGATACAAGGCCTGCAAAAGCAGGATTTGCGACGCTATGTGGCCCTGGCCGGAGCGACCTTTTTGCTCCTTGTGGGGGTTTTTGCGGTGGAGCAAAGCTGGCAGATCTACCAAAACGGGCGGGTACTGCATCGCCTCGTTGAGGTTCGTTTGCAAGCACGTGCAAGCTTGATCCATGAGATAGCCAAGACCCGACAGAAACTGACCCAAGCACTTTCCGATCCCGAACTGCAGACGGACCTGCAGACAGCGGATGCTGCTGGACGACGACGTGCGGCACAAAGATTGAGGCAGCTGCTACCCAAGCTCCGTCAAGTAGAATTTTTTTCCCCGGGACTGCGCGAAGTGCTGCATACCGACTTCAATCGTTTTGGTTATAACAAGGCGGCCATGCTGGTGCGTGCGCAGAGCATTGGAGCCATGGTTCCCGTTGAGGTACATGGCGTATCCCAAGCCCGCAGCATGTTACTTGCCGCCCCGGTCGATTCTGGACTAGGCCGCCTGGGTTTTGTATGGGTAGCCTTGCCATTCAGCCCACTGCGGGCAAGATTCGATTCGATCGTGACCGGAGGCGGCAAGCTGTTGCTGCGACAGAGCGGACAGGCATTGCTTGAACGCGGTCCCAGAGCTATGCCGGGTTCATTCGATTTGGGTAGGCCTATCCCGGGTAGTAGACTGCAGATTGAGGCACTGCCACCGGCGATCTTTCTGCTCTTTCCCGATGACTTGCCGATCACCCTTCTGAGTGCTTTCCTGGCCCTGTCAGTGGGTATTCTGCTGCTCTGGTCACGAGTACGGCAGAGACAACCCGATCCAAATATAACGGAGGAACCGACCTTGATAGATGTATTGCGCAACGCAAGGACTCTCCAGGTTAAAGAGTCGCAACCCAAGGCCGCGCCAGGTAAGGAGAACCAGCTTGCTGCGGCGCAGGCCCTACCCGCCGGTACTATCGACAGGTCAATATTTCGCGCTTATGACATTCGTGGTGTCGTGGGCAGCCAGCTCAGTTCCGAGGTGGCGCGGCTGATTGGCCAGGCCGTGGGCAGTCTTATGCATGATCAGGGGTTGGCTGAAATCGTGGTGGGCCGCGATGGACGGAACTCAGGTGAGGATCTGGTCAATGCTTTAGCGGATGGCTTACGCGAAGCGGGGTGCAATGTTATTGATCTGGGTAGGGTACCGACACCGGTGGTGTATTTTGCCACCTATACGTTGCATACAGGTTGTGGCGTAGCCGTAACCGGAAGTCACAACCCTCCTGAATACAATGGCTTTAAGATGGTGGTCGGTGGTGAAACCTTATCCGAGCAGGCCATCCAGGAGTTGTATGCCCGTATCTGCGAAGGCCGTCTGGTTACGACGCAACGGGGCAGCATGCAAACGCGTACGGTGGTAGCGGAATATGTCGAGCGCATCGTATCGGATGTGCAGTTGGAACGCCCGCTGAAGGTGGTGGCTGATTGCGGTAACGGGGTGGCTGGCGAGATCGTACCTGAGCTGCTCGAGGCTATCGGAGCTGAGGTCATTCCTCTGTACTGTGAAGTAGATGGTGCGTTTCCTAACCATCATCCGGACCCCTCCGATCCGGCCAATCTCAGGGACCTAATTCTTTCCGTGCAACGGATGGGCGCGGATATCGGCGTGGCCTTCGATGGTGATGGAGACCGCCTCGGGGTGGTCACCCGGGAGGGAGAGATCATCTACCCGGATCGCTTGTTGATGCTGTTCTCTGCCGATGTACTCAGTCGTGATCCGGGGGCCACCATTATCTACGATGTTAAATGCACCGGGCATTTGCAACCGGCGATCTTACGCTGTGGCGGAGTACCACTGATGTGGCGTACCGGTCATTCTTTGATCAAGGCCAAGATGCGCGAAACCGAGGCCGCTTTGGCTGGCGAGATGAGTGGGCATTTCTTCTTCAGCGAGCGTTGGTACGGTTTTGATGACGGTTTGTATGCCGCCGCGCGGCTATTGGAAATTCTGGCCGCCGACGCCGGGGGGCGTACTCCTGAGCAGATTTTTGGGGCGCTGCCTAAAGGAGCTTCAACGCCGGAACTGAAGATCGCCATGGAAGAAGGTGAACATTATGCGTTCATCGAAAAATTTGTAGCTCAGGCACGCTTTCCAGCTGCCCATGTCACCACTTTGGATGGGGTTCGTGCTGATTGGCCGGATGGTTTTGGTCTGGTACGAGCATCTAATACTACGCCAGTACTGGTGCTGCGTTTTGATGCCGACAACAAGATTGCATTGGAGCGCATCAAGAAGGTATTCCGAGTGCAATTACAGGCGGTTGCGCCAGAGTTGAAATTACCGTTTTGATGGGTTGCATCAGGCCTTGGCGGCCAACGGAGAGATATCCGTTAGGTTACCCAGTAAGAAGTCTCAAGGCGTACGGGGTGGTGCTGGCTGCTTGGCCCGTAGTTGCCGATAGTGCTGCAATTGGACTTGGTTATTCTTGAGCATGGCTGCACGCCTGGCACGGTAATAGCCCAGCGCATTGCGCTGCTTTGCAACGATCCCACGTTGTTTGTTGATGTCCGTATGCAAATATCTGGGCACCACTTTCTTGGCATGCTGTATTTCTGCCGCGCGTTGCAGCAGGTTGGCAAGGGTTGATTCCTGGCTTTGCAGATTAATCTGCGTGGAAAGGATGGTCTGATCGAGGTTGGAAACCCGGGTCAGGAGTGCTGCGTTGAGGTCTTTTTCAGTTGGGTAGGCAGCTAGTAATTGCTGATTCTGGGCCTGCACCTGACGGGCGCGAGTGGCGCGTTCGGTACGTTGCCGGGCAGCGGTCTGGGTAGCTTTACGCTCCTCAGTAGTTAGCGGTCGGGCAACTTTACGTGTAACAATCCCCTGGCTGTTGAGAACCACATAGCCATTTTGAATCGCCTGCTGGGTCAAATGATCGCTGAAATGAACCTGATTATGAGCATCGCGCCAACGGTATTGCTGGGGCGAACCGAGAGCGTACGCCGGTAGGGTTAACATCAACAAGCAGGTTGCCAGAAAGGGAATGGACTTGTGCATGGCCGTCTCCGGTAAGAGTTCAGTATAGCGCTCAGTCGATACCATACTTGGTCCGGTAGGCTTGCATTTGGATGGAGACTTGCTCCAGCTCCGGTTGTTCACGGGTGTAGCGCAGCAGATCGTGCAGGCCAACGATGGCGATGACCGGAATACCAAACTCATTTTCAAGCTCCTGGCTGGCGGAACGCGCACCCCGGTTGCGTTCGGCACGATCCAGGGCAATCAGAACCCCTGCCGGTTTGGCTCCCTGGGCGTGGATCAGGGCCAGTGATTCGCGTACCGCTGTGCCGGCAGTGATTACATCGTCCACAATCAAGACCCGGCCTTGCAAAGGTGCGCCGACCAGCAGGCCACCTTCACCGTGGTTTTTGGCCTCCTTGCGGTTGTAGGCAAGCGGTAGATCGCGGGCATGTCGTTCCGCCAAGGCGATGGCGGTACTGACAGCTAAAGGGATGCCTTTGTAGGCAGGACCAAAGAGCATGTCGCAGGCCAATCCCGATGCAGTTAGGGCGGCGGCATAGGCTTGGCCGAGACGGGTCAATGCAGTACCGGAGGCGATCCGGCCCAGGTTGAAAAAGTACGGGCTCTGACGGCCCGACTTAAGGGTGAATAGGCCAAACCGCAGGACTCCACAGGATCGGGCCAAATCAAGAAAATCACGTTGGTAGGGGTGCATGGATCGACTCCGCTAGGATCCTCGACGAGGTGATGTGGCTACAGAGGCTTGAGGATAGGCATAACATTATGCCTGTTTACCGGTATGGGTTCCGGTAAGACGAAAGATACTGCAGCCTGTCCAAAGTGAAGCGTGTGGGTGGTACACACTTGGCGCATTCCTGAGGCACGGGTACTCTGCGGGATTCTTGATTATGGTTTCAATATGCGTATTTTGACCTTGAACGCGAACGGTATTCGTGCGGCGGTGCGTAAAGGATTTTTGCAGTGGCTGCCGGCCCAGCAGGCGGACGTGGTATGTATCCAGGAAACCAAGGCCCAGGAGGCGCAGCTTGATGCTTCACACTGTCCGCAGGGCTACCATGCGTTTTATCATGATGCGATTACCCGCAAGGGTTATAGCGGGGTGGCAATCTATTCGAAAAACCAACCCGATACGATCATTGATACGCTGGGCTGGGCACCGTTTGATGATGAGGGTCGTTATATCGAGGCACGTTTTGGGCCACTAAGCGTGGTTTCGATTTATCTGCCGTCCGGCTCATCCGGTGAAGTCCGGCAGCGCTTCAAGTTTGAGGTCATGGCCTGGCTGACGCCGATTTTACACAGCTGGGTGGCGAGCGGTCGCGATTATGTGGTGTGTGGAGACTTCAATATCGTGCATACGCGCATGGATATCCGCAATTGGCGTGCGAATCAGAAGAACTCGGGTTGTCTACCGGAAGAACGGGCCTGGCTCGATCATTTGCTCCATGAGCAGCAATGGGTGGACAGTTTTCGTGTCCTGCAGCCTGACTCTGAGGCCTATACCTGGTGGTCAAATCGTGGTCAGGCTTATGCCAAGGATGTCGGCTGGCGGATCGACTATCAATTTGCTACACCGCGCTTACAAGCGCTCATGAGTGATGCGATTATTCATCGCAGCCCACGTTTTTCCGATCATGCTCCCATGGTGGTCGACTATGCGTGTTCTACAGCGATTGAGACAGGTTCTTGAATATTCCAGGACCTGATTCGATTCGCGTATGGCGGCGTGCAGCACATACGTTTGCCACCCCGCAGGCACGGGTCATGTTTTTCCTGGGGTTTTCCTCAGGGCTGCCGTTTCTGCTGGTTGGGGTCACGGTTTCGGCCTGGTTGCATTTGGCTGGCGTCAGCCTGGAGCTGATCAGCTTGATCAGTGGCGCCACCTTTGCCTACAACTTCAAATTCTTGTGGGCGCCGTTGGTGGATCATTGGCGAATCCCGGTATTCTGTCGCTTGGGTCAACGGCGGGGCTGGATCTTCGCTGCCCAGATCTTGCTGGCTATGGCTCTCCTCGGTATGGCCTGGTTGACTCCGGCACTTTCGCTGGGGGTATTTGTGGTGACGATCGCCGTGGCCGCGTTCGCGGGGGCCACCCAGGATATTGCCATCGATGCCTATCGGGTGGAGATTGCGCCACTTGAGGAGCAGGGTGCGCTGGCTTCCACGTACACGCTCGGTTACCGGTTGGCTTTAATCGCCAGCGGAGTGGGAGCCCTGTATATCGCCCAGTATGGAAGTTGGAGCTGGGCTTATGTGGCTATGGCGGCGCTGTTGTTGATTCCGGCCGTGGCGGTGCTGATGGCACGTGAGCCCCAGCAAAGCAGACCACGAGCGAAGAGCGTTGCTGAGGCCCTACGGAGCGGAGTCATCGGACCGTTCCGGGAGTTCTTTGCCCGCGGCGGGGTGATGCTGGGCCTGGCCTTGCTGGCCTTTGTCGGTCTGTTCAAGTTGCCCGATCAGATGGTGGGGGTGGTGGCTTATCCGTTTTATCTCGACACCGGCTTTAGCTTGGCGCAGATCGCCGAGGTGTCGAAGCTATACGGCGTTGCAGTCAGTTTGATCGGGGCTTTTCTTGGTGGCTTCGTCGTGGCTCGCTGGGGTATCAAGCGTCCGCTGATTGTGGCTGCTGTGGCTATAGGTTTTTCCAATCTGCTGTTTCTGAGCATGGCGCACCATCCGGGAGCGACGCTTTGGTTCGTGCTGGCCTTATCGGGCGACAATCTGGCCCAGGGTTTTGGGGGTACTGTGCTGGTGGCCTTCCTGTCCGGATTGACCAACCGACAATACACGGCAACCCAGTATGCGCTGTTGAGTTCGCTGGCTAACTTGCCGGGTAAGGTGATTGCGTTATTTTCGGGTTTGCTGGTGGAGTCCTTTGGTTACCAGGGATTTTTTGTATTGAGTTCAATTTCGATCGTGCCGACCCTGGGACTGCTATGGTGGTTATATGCTCGTTTGGAAAAGGTATTGCCCATAGAATCTGAGGTTGGTTAGGGGTAGGGTTCCCCCCTATGCAGCCCAGTTACTGGCTTGCAGCTTGGAGGTAGTTTGAAGATGCCGGATATCCTACTTCGCCATATCGATGAGACCATGGTCGAACGTATCAAGAGCCTTGCCCGTGAACGTAACGGATCTATCAATGAAGTACTGTTGCAGGCTCTTCGGCATGGTCTGGGTCTAAGTCCGTCATCGACCACCCCCTTATCTGAGCGCTGTTTCGATCGGATCCGGATCGGTTCACATTTGGGCGATACGGAAGCCCGGGTTTTTGATGAGGCCTCACGAGCCATTTCGGATGTGCCGGATGGTCAATTTGCCCCCAAGCGGGATTGATTAATTTGGTTAGGGTGCCGGGTAGATGGCCCCGAGCTGCCGGGGGCCACAGGCACCGGTTACCGTCGGCAGGTTACCCGGCAGACCCCGTAGTCGTTGCCGGGCTAGCCAGGCGAAGGCCAGGGCCTCGACAAAGTCTGGATCAACACCCAGTTCGGCCGTGGTCATCAGTCGGATAGGCGCCAGAGCTTGCCTCAGATGCTGCATTAATACGGGGTTGTGTACGCCGCCCCCGCAAACCAAAACTTCCTGGATATTGGGGGCATGGCGGGCCAGTGCTTGAGTGGTGGTCCGAACACTCAGTTCGAGCAGGGTGGCCTGTATGTCCGTTACGGTTGCCGATGAGCCGGCAAGATACGCGTTGAGCCAGTCCAGATTGAAGTATTCACGGCCAGTACTTTTCGGTGGCAATTGAGCGAAGTAAGGATCATCCAGCATGGAACGCAGCAGGGTGGGGAGTGTCTGGCCCTGCTTGGCCAAGCAGCCGTCCCGATCATACGGGTGGCCGGTATGGTGCTGGCACCATGCGTCCAGCAGTCCATTGGCGGGCCCGCTATCAAAGCCGCGTATCGGTGCAGCATCCGCGGGTAGTAGAGTGAGGTTGGCAATTCCACCCAGGTTGAGAACAGCACGCGAAATACCCGGTTTGCTGAAGACTGCGGCATGGAAGGCGGGTGCCAAGGGCGCACCCTGGCCTCCGGCGGCCAGGTCGGAGCGTCGAAAGTCAGCGATGGTCTGAATCCCCGTATATTCGGCAATTCGGGCTGGATCAGCGAGTTGCAGCGTAAAAGGCCAGGGTTGGTCAGGGCGGTGTCGCAAAGTCTGGCCGTGTGAGCCAATCGCAGTGATGGCAGAAGGGGCTATGGCCATTTTTTGCAACAGGTTCAGAGCGGCCTCAGCGAAGACCTTGCCCAGGCGCGCATCGATGTGGCCAAGAAAATCTATCTCCACAGTGTCCCGACCCTGACCCAGTTCCAGAACGGCATCATGCAGATCGACGGGCATGGGAACGGTTTGCGCGGCCAGACATTCGGTAGCCGATGCATCAAAACGTGCCAGGGCGACATCAATGCCGTCAGCGCTGGTTCCGGAGATCAGTCCCAGAAACAGTTCGGTTTTGCTCATCGGGCTTGGGCGAGCTGCGAGACCTGACTGGCCCGCTTTAGCCGTGCCAGCAAGGGCTGGATGGATCGCTTGAAGGCGATCCGTTCCAGGTGCGGCAGTGGCTGGGGTTTGGGCAAGGTAACGGTTAGTGGGTTGCGCTGCACGCCGTTGACCCGGAATTCGTAGTGCAGGTGGGGGCCGGTGGCCAGGCCGGTCATACCGACGTAGCCGATGACTTGTCCTTGCCGGACATGCTCGCCGCGGTGCAGACCCCGGGCGAATCGGGACATATGGCCGTAGGCGGTACTGATATGCCGGCTATGGCGGATCAGTACGAAGTTACCGTAACCGCGCTCACGGCCTCGGAAAACGATGACCCCCTTACCCGCTGCGTAGATCGGGGTGCCGCGTGGGGCGGCATAATCCACTCCCTTGTGGGCTCGCATCGTACCCAAAATCGGGTGTCTACGGGCAGAGCTGAAGCGTGAGGAAATCCGGGTAAAATCCACCGGCGTACGTAGGAATGATTTTTTCAGGGGCCGCCCATCAGTACTGTAGTAGCCGATGCTGCTGTCTGCGCGTCGGAAGCGGAAGGCGCTGTAGTGACGGCCCTGGTTGACGAACTCGGCGGCGATAATATCGCCGGGATGCAGGTAAGCCCCGTCGCGGTAAACATTGTCGTAGTACACCGTGAAGGTATCCCCATCACGCAAATCCTGGGCGAAGTCGATGTCATAGCCGAACACCTTGGCCATCTGCAGAATCATCGCCTGATTCATACCGGCCTTGTCGCCCGCGGCAACAAGAGAGCCGTGGATAGTGCCATGGGCGATACGTGACCAGCGTTCCAGGGGTCGAATCTGTACAGTTTCGATAGGGTTTGAACCGCTAAAGTCGAGTGTGACCCGGTGACTGTCATCACGATCGAAACGCACGGCTTGCAAAGCCCCATGGGGGCCGATACGAAATTCGAAACGCTGCCCCGGGTGGATACGTGACAGACCTGAGCGGCCGGCGTCGATATCAACAAGCTGCTGTAGGGTGGCCGGGGCAAGCCCCAGCGCAGCAAAAACGTCGGCCAGCGATTGACCAGCTTGAACCCGGATGGTTCGCCAGGGTTGCAGTATTGGCGTGCGGTCATCCTGATTGGCAGGTAGCGGGGGCAATGTCAGCGCCAGGTGTCGAGGTGGTTGCCGGCTAGCCTCGCGGCGCTGGGCATGGCCCCACACGGGCAGAATAATGAACACCAGTACAACGAGTAGCAGGCCAGTAATGGCGAGTGGGTAGCGGTGACGGTGTCCGATCACGGCTACCGGGGTTACTGCGGCATGGAAAAAGTGCCGCAGGGGTTTGCGCGTGACAGTACGATGGACACGATGGTGCCCAAGTCGCGGGGTTTTAGGGGGTTGCTGTTCGTTCATGCACAATCCACGCCGAGGCGACATTCAATGGCCTACCTTAGCCACCCGCCGGAATGGCCGTCAATCCAGGCGGGTTTAAAGCTTTGCACGTAGCCGAGTGTTTCACTCACAATGACGGCCTTGCTATACATTGGTTGGATTGGTCCAATCAAAACTGAGGAATCCATGCATGATATTGAGGGGCAACTGGCGCTGATTCGACGCGGCAGCGAAGAAATACTCAAGCAGGATGAATTACGCGAGCGGCTGCTTCAGGGTCAGCCCTTGCGTATCAAGGCCGGTTTCGATCCAACTGCACCTGATCTGCATCTCGGCCATACGGTACTACTCAACAAGATGCGGCAGTTCCAGGAACTTGGCCATGAGGTGATTTTTCTGATTGGTGATTTCACCGGCATGATCGGTGACCCGACGGGTAAGAACGTTACTCGCAAGCCACTTACCCGCGAGCAGGTCAGGGAGAATGCCGCGAGCTACGAGGCTCAGGTATACAAGGTACTTGACCGTGATCGCACCGAATTGCGGTTCAACTCCGAATGGTTTGATTGCATGACCGCCGCTGATATGGTGCGTCTGGCCTCACAACATACGGTTGCCCGGATGCTCGAACGCGACGACTTCGATAAGCGTTATCGGGGTGGCCAGCCCATATCTGTGCATGAATTTCTCTACCCACTAATACAGGGTTACGATTCAGTGGCCTTGCACGCTGATGTCGAGATGGGGGGCACCGACCAGAAATTCAATCTGCTGATGGGCCGCACTTTGCAGGAGCACTATGGGCAAGCGCCACAAGTAGTGTTGACCATGCCCTTGCTCGAAGGCATCGGCGGAGTGCAGAAAATGTCCAAATCCCTGGATAACTTCATCGCTATCGACGAGCCAGCCATCGACATGGTTACTAAGACCATGAAAATTGGTGATGACTTGATGTGGCGTTGGTTTGAATTGCTAAGTTTCGATGTGTCACTGCAACAACTGACCCGGATGCGTCGTGAAGTCGAGGCCGGCACGCTCAATCCGCGCGATGCCAAATTGCAGCTCGCGAATGAACTTGTCGTCCGCTTTCACGGTAAGGTCGCGGCCGAACAAGCATTGGCGGGATGGCATGCAGTCGTTCGGGGACAAGGTGACACCTCGGTTCTGCCGCGTAAGGACATCCGGATTGCAGCTGAGGGGATACGTTTACCTGCACTGCTCCGGGAAGCAGGACTTACGGCGAGCAATTCCGAAGCCCACCGCAAGTTGCGTGAGCGTGCAGTACGCATTGATGGGGAGGTGGTTGAAGACGGAACCCGTATCCTATTGCCTGGGTTTGAAGGCGTACTGCAGATCGGCAAACGTAATTTTGCCCGGGTCCGGTTGCTGCTGGAAGAGTCCTCCTGATCCAGGTTCTGGGCGTGTGAAATCCCGTAGTGAGTGGTGTTCGCTCACGGTTATGGTCAAACCTTTCGCAGATTTTTGACGGCACTATTGAAGGCTGTATTTTCACCCGTAGCTCGCGTGGCATCGAAACAGTTGACGAAGTCTAAAGGGGATGTACAATGCGCGGCTCCCTGGGACGAAATGTTTAAGGGGGCAAGGAGTGAGGGATCTAGGGAAGGGCGGATCTTTGAAACTATGCGCAGGTGACTTGTGTGG
>QILI01000166.1 GCA_003233305.1 Mizugakiibacter sp. | reverse complement strand
GGGTGTTGTTCATTCCGATTATGGCTATTTTGGCAGCTATCGCGATCCCGGCCTATCAGGACTATGTCGTTCGTACCCAAATCAGCCAGGGACTGGCTTTGAGTGGCGGGGTCCGGGCTGCCGTGGCGGAATATTACGCACAGCACGGAACATTTCCTGCTGGCAATGTAGATGCCGGTCTGGCTCGGCCGCAGAGTATATCCGGCGCCAATGTAGCCAGTGTGACGGTCACGGATGGCCGGATTTCCATTCGCTATGGCAAGCAGGCCAACCGGGCGATTAACGGCCATGCTCTGGTCTGGATACCGCGTGACGAGACGGTGGGTATTCTATGGAGTTGTCGGGCTCGGGACATATCCAGGCAGTACCTGCCGAAGCAGTGCCGCGGGCAACCGTAGCGCATCAGGGTAGTCATCCAGGCTGGGCGTAAAGTGTCCGCAGATGAGTGACATCGCCAAACAGTGTCAGTAGATAAAGATCCCGTCATCCCGGACGCCCGCAAACGGATAACGCCATAGAGCGAGGCCATCCGAGATCTCGACATTGTTTACCAGCAGACGGTTTCCATACCGCTTGGCGCAATGCGCGGCGAAGCAATAACCTCGATTGATGTAGCTCGTGCCTCACCACATCTTGCGGACTGGCTATAGTTCGCGGTGCGGGGCCGGGGCGAATATTGGGTGATTTCAGGCAAACAGCGGATTCATCGAGGTGGATGAGCGGGACGCCGTAACCGTTCCTTTGCGGCGGGATGCGAATCCGCAGGCGAGCGGCGGCTGGGTGTGGGGGTGTCGGCCCGGGGTGCCGGTGAGGGTGGTGGTTCACTGCGGGCAGGTCGCGGTGCCGGTGCGGCTTGCCAGGTACGTGGCCCCGAGCGTCCTGACTGAGCTTTAGGTGCTCGATATGCCCGTTCAGCTTGGTACGTGGCAGTGGGGGGTGTCTGTACTCGCTCACGAGGTGGCGAACGCCAACCCGTTTTCCCGTGTGGAGTGACGGCTGGTGGCGCGTTGTAGCGTCGGATGGGTGGGGATTGTTGTGGCGAAGACGGGCGCCTGCTCGCGGAGCGAATGGTAGGCTGGGGCGTACCCGAGATAAATGACACACTTCCTTCACGCCGGATCCGGGGGCCATCGGAATGGCGATTTGGCTGTATGGATGGCCGTTGGCCGGGAGCTGGTTGATGCGAATGCGCCCAACGATGCGGGGCGTAGCCCGAGGAAGGCAGGTTGTCGCTATGCAGCGCCGTTCTGCCCCGGTTACTCTGGATGTCGACTCGGCGTGGCGTATGACCAAGTGGGCGCTTGCCAGAGGATAATTTATCGAACCGGCTCAACTTGCCGCTGAAGTGCTGGGGGCGAGGCAGCGATGCAACAGGGGCCCGCCCAGAATCCCCGATGAGCCGGACATGCTTGGGGGGTACATGGCTGAAGTACAGCGGTTTGACCGGGGCTTCTGGGCGTTTGTTACCCCTTTGCGGGTTTTGGAAAAACTCACCGGGAACCGTGTGGTGTGGTGGTGGCCGTCGGGTCGCCAATACCTGACGACGGAAAACGTTACCTGGCACAAGAGGGGCCGGGCCGTTGCCACGGATACGCAGACTCGTAGCAATCGGCCGCGGTGGGTGTGCGGCTTGCAAGCGCTGGGCCCAGGCCCCACTGAAGTGTGATGGCCGCAAAACATGGCGATTGACGGTCCGACCGTTCACGAAAATATTTTCAGGCACCCAGGACATGCCATGCGGCGGGTGGCCATCATTACCGCGAAAATGGTGGTCACCCTTTCCTCCGCGGCGATAAATGTTGTAGTAGTTTTGGATGATTGTGGTGTTGACGATGTTAACATTGGTCATGTTGACGCGATTGAAATAGCCAAACCCGACCGTGTACCAAGGCATATAAATCTGCCCGGGACCCAACGGGTACCAGCCGATCGGCTGCGTATTGAAACCGACCCCCCAGCCGATTCCGCCCACGAAGGCGACCAGTGCCGGAGCATAAACCGGGCGCAGTCCTAGTGGGCCCGGCAGCCAACCCCAGTTGCCACCGATCCAGGCCCAGCGCCCATAGTGGAAGGGTGCGAACCCCCATGGCTGACTATCTACCCAAGTCCAACCCCATGGGGCTATCCAGATCCAGCGGCCATCGCGGTAGGGCAACCAACCTGCCGGTACCGAATTGGGAAACCACACCGGGCCATACTCGGTTTTGTTGACCCAATTACCGTAGTCATCGAGATCCTCGTAACCGATCATTGTGCTGGAAACATATTGGCGGGTGGCATAGGCGCGTTGTTCGCGTGCATCCAGGGCAAAACTCCAGCGATCGAAACGATCAGGTTGGGGAATGCTGGATATCTCGACTTGGCTAAGCAACGGACTGTTAAAACGATAGGAATTGCCGGCATAGACTCGACGTTTGGCCTGCTGTTCGCCGTAGACCTGGGCTTGTCCCCGGAATATCGTGACCTGCGTGCCGCGACCATCGGGAGAGATATCCAGACGGTATTCGCCTGGATTACGAGTCACGAAGGCCAGAGTCGGGGTATCGATCTCGAAACTTTGCCCGGGAAAGAGCTTGCGGATACGCAGATTCAGGCTGCCCTGGGTGAGTTGTGCCTGGACCGTGTCGTTGCCCAGGTGCAAAAACCCGAAACCGGTATCTCCGGCCAGGCGGATTTCCGCCCCACCGAGTTGCATGCTTACGCGCCCGTCCTGCGGAACCCACAGCTTGTCTCCGCTGGTAAGTGGCATGTTCAATACCGCCTGGCCCCATTGTTTGTCCTGTGCTACCAGCAATCCGACATTCCCCTGCAGTACATTGAGCCGAGCTACCCGGATGGGAGGGGAGTTGAGCGTACTGGCGGCATACCCGGGCAGGGCAAACCCCAGCATGCCGGTAATCAGCAAGCCGCTACTCAAGGCGAAGCGATGCCATATCGATCGAGTCTTCATGGTCGTAGCCTCCAACAGACCTGGCCGCGGCACGATGTAGGGCCGGGCTCCCTTTGATGACTACTTTGACTGATGCACCTGAACCGCAGCCTGCCAGTGGGTGGTGCAATGCAGCATGTCTGTTCATAGCGCCTTGATGAGTATCCACCGAGTGAAAAACGGATCCGCTTCCATAGGTTTTGGGTTTACCTGTAGCGGTTCGCCCCGCTACGTTTCAGACCGCTTCGACATGGTGGTTGGCAGGACGGCACAAGCAGCCAACCGCTTCCATGCTTAGCCGTCTTTATTCCAATATTGCTTGCCGAATCTAGCGTGGCTGCGTAAGCTGAGCGCTCGCGCGGGTGTAGCTCAATGGCAGAGCCGTTGCTTCCCAAGCAACTGACGAGGGTTCGATTCCCTTCACCCGCTCCATTTGTGGCCGCTGGGGTAGCGGATTTTGGATGAGTTGCGGCGGGACTTACCGCCGTTTATTACCCAGAGCAACGGCAACCCCACTTTCTCTGCACGGGTGAAGCCGCGGACTTAAAGCGTTAAGCTGGTGGCGTGTCGGGCTATGGATGTATGGGTCGCGTAAATGGGACATTGGCTTGAATGGTTTCGGAGAGTCATGGATAGATACATAATTTGCCACAAGCCCACAAAAATTCTGCCCCACCGTCTCCATCCATCGTTACAATCCCCTTAGTCCGACAGATTACCAACCACAGTGGGCCTGCTGAAGTACCTGAATTTGAGCCGGGAGATTACTTGCCATGCGCGTACTGGTCATTGAGGACAACAACGATATTGCCACCAATATCGGCGACTATCTGGAAGAGCGGGGCCATGTTGTGGACTTTGCGGGCGATGGAGTCACCGGCCTGCATCTCGCCATCGTGCACGATTTCGATGTGATCGTACTGGATCTTACCTTGCCCGGCATGGATGGTCTGGAGGTTTGTCGCAAACTGCGCCATGAGGCGGACAAGTCCACCCCCGTGTTGATGCTGACCGCGCGCGATACCCTCGAACACAAGCTTACCGGCTTCGATTCGGGTGCCGATGATTACATGACCAAGCCGTTTGCATTGCAGGAGCTGGGGGTGCGGATTGAAGTACTGGCCCGCCGCAGCAAAGGACCCAAGAGCCGACTGCTCAAGGTGGCCGATCTCACCTACAACCTTGATGCGTTGACTGTGAACCGGGCGGGCAAGGATATCCAGCTCAACCCGATTGGCCTGAAACTGCTGCAGGTGTTGATGGAGGCCAGCCCGTCGGTGGTAACACGCCACCAGCTGGAACAATATGTGTGGGGTGAGCAACTGCCCGACAGCGATTCCCTGCGCGTCCATATTCATGGGCTGCGGACCCTGATCGATAAACCTTTTGACAAGCCGCTGATTCACACCCGGCACGGCATTGGCTACCGCATGGGCGATACGGATGCTTCCCTATCGGCGTAGGTTGCGTAGCCGCATATTCCTGTCCTTTTCCCTGTTTGCGATCACGCTGAGCATACTTTTTGCAGCCAGCGCGATGTACTTGCGTAACCGACTCGAAAACCAGCTCATCGGCAACTCGCTGGAACGCAATATCAACAGCTTTGCGAATGCGTACTACAACAATCCCGAAACCCAGGGCTACCCACTGGAAAAGATCCGTGGTCACGTCTACAGTCAACGCAAGTTTTCCAATGTTCCTTTCGCCTGGCGCGATCTGGCCAACGGGGTCCATACCATCAAACAGGTCGAGCCGGACGGTTCGGTTCAGCAATATATGTTGGCGGTGCGCAAAGATCCCCATTTCTGGTTTTTTGTCCGCTATGACAGTTCGCAGATGCTGGAGAGCCAACAGCGGCTGAAATATGCCTTGATTGCTGCGGTGGGAGTCTTTGGGGTGCTGTCGGTGCTTATCGGGGCCTGGTTGTCGTCGCGGATCATGAGCCCGGTTACCGATTTGGCCCGGCGCTTGCGAGCACTGCGAAAAAGTGGCCGTTTGGAGCCGTTAGCGCCGCATTTTGCCGCCGATGAGGTCGGCGAAGTGGCCCTGGCTCTGGATGATTATGCCAAACGTTTGACTGAGTTGTTGCAGCGCGATCAGGAGTTCAATGCCGATGTCAGCCATGAACTGCGCACCCCGATTGCAGTGATTGCCAGCACCACCGAACTAATGCTCACTTCGCCGAACCTGACTGCCAAGCTGAGCGAGCGGCTGAAGCGGGTCGAACGCGCCAGTCGTCAGGCCGCAGAAATTATCGACGCGTTGCTGTTGCTGTCGCGTGCCGAACGGGGTGGGCAGGTTCAGGACGAGAGTTCAGATGTTGCGGAGATCGTTGCCAATGTGATCGATCTGCAGCGTCCCCAGCTGGGTAATAAACCGGTACAGGTCCATTTTTTGCTGGAGTCGAGCCTGACCGTTGAGGCCCCGGGATCGGTGGTTTCCGTGGCACTGGCCAATCTCATCGGTAACGCCTTCAAATACACCCAGGAAGGCGATGTCACGATTCGGGTACAAGAAGATCGGGTGTTGATCGAGGATTCCGGGCCGGGTATCAACCCGGAGGATGCCAGTCGACTGTTCGAGCGCGGAGTTCGGGGCGAAGGGGTGAAAGGTATGGGAGCCGGCCTCGGCCTGGCTATCGTTTGGCGTTTGTGCAACCTGTATGGCTGGCGGGTTCGATTGGCGCCACGCCCCGAGGGTGGAGCGGTAGCCATGCTGGAGTTTGCTAAAAAACCCGGTTAGTAATCTGTTGGGGTGGATGTTGATTTGACCCTAATCACCGGTAAGCCAATAGTCTCAGCTATTATAGGCAACTAATTTAGGGTTGCGCGACTGTGAAATGATTAAAACCGACGTAGTTATTGTGGGCGCCGGACCGGTAGGGCTGTTCCAGGTATTTGAACTGGGGCTACTCGGACTGAAGTCGCATTTGCTCGATTCCATGGCCCAGCCTGGAGGGCAGTGCGTTGAGCTGTATCCGGACAAGCCAATTTATGACATCCCCGGTTTGCCGGTGTGCGGTGCCCAGGAATTGATCGAACGCCTGCAGGAACAAATCCGTCCATTCGAGCCGCAGTATCACCTTGGCCAGACCGTTACTGAGGTGCAGGCGGGTGCTAACGGTCGGTTTAAAGTTGCTACTTCGGTAGGAACCGAGTTTGACAGTGCGGCTGTCATTATTGCCGGAGGACTGGGTGCTTTCGAACCACGGCGTTTGCACACTCATGGGGTGACTCAGCTCGAAGGGGCCAGCCTGCATTATCGGGTGCGTGAGCCGGCCATCTTTGCAGGCAAAGACCTGGTCATCGCGGGCGGTGGCGACACCGCCCTGGACTGGGCCCTGAATCTGGTCGAGATCGCCAGCAGCGTGGTATTGGTACATCGTTCGCAGAAATTCCGTGCCGCACCGGCCAGCGTGAATCGCATGCATGCACTTTGTAACGATTTGCGTATGCAGTTCCTCGAAGGGGATGTGGTGGGTATTGATCATGCAGATACCGAACTCAATGCGGTCCGGGTCCGCAACCGTGCCGGTGTGGTCAATCGGATCGAGGCTGAACAATTGCTGGTATTTTGGGGGTTGCACCCCAAGCTCGGGCCGATTGCCCAGTGGGGGTTGGATCTGGATCGAAGCCAGATCTGTGTCGATACAGAGAAATTCCAGACCAGCGTACCGGGCATCTTCGCAGTTGGTGATATCAACACCTATCCCGGTAAGAAGAAGCTGATACTTTCCGGTTTTCATGAGTCGGCCTTGGCAGCGTTTGCTGTCAAGGCGCGCATGCAGCCGGGTAGCAAAGTGCCTTTGCAGTACACCACCACCAGCCCGATTATGCACCAACGGCTCAAGGTTGATCCGCAACGTTCCGGGCTCGTTGACGCAGCTTGAGCCGCGCTCACACTCAAGGCAAACATTCCCCATCCAGGGTGATCTTCAGGGGAACCTCTAAAAACCTACTGAGCGACCGCTTGCGGTGTCGTGTGCTCGTTCGCGCCTTGCCTATCCATTTGATAGGTCTCGTCGCTCACTCCACGAGGCCTTGCACTCGGCCCACGGATGACGGTTATGAGAGGTTGCCTCAGGTCTCAACGGCTTCCAGCCAGCCATGTCGATCCGGGGTACTGCCGTCAAACAGGCCAAAAAACATTTTCTGCAAGTGCTGGGTAACCGGCCCCGGTCGACCCTGACCCACCGATTTACCGTCGACCGAGCGGATCGGGGTGATTTCGGCGGCGGTGCCACACATGAACACTTCGTCAGCAAAATACAGGTATTCACGAGGCAGATCGTGCTCTACGATTTCAATTCCGTCGTCGTGGGCCAGTGTCATCAGTGAGCTGCGGGTGATGCCATGCAGGATCGCGCTGGATAGCGGTGGAGTATGCAGCACCCCGTCAAGCACCAGAAACAGATTTTCTCCAGCCCCTTCACTGAGTAACCCGGTGGTTGCCACGGCAATGCCCTCGCTGAAGCCAAGGCGTTTGGCTTCGCGGGCGATCAACTGGCCGGAAAGATAATTGCCACCGGCTTTGGCCCCTGCGGGAATGGTGTTGGGAGCCGTCCGTTGCCAGGAGGATACGCAGGCATCAATACCTTTTTCTAACACCCCCTCACCAAGGTAGGCACCCATTGCCAGAGCGGCTACCGCAACGTCAATGGGTGTATCGGCGCCAAGTTCGAAGCTGCCCGGTCCACGAAATGCGATCGGTCGCAAGTAGGCTTGAGCGAGGCTGTTACGGCACAGTACTTCACGACAGGCAAGAGCCATCTGCTCTGGTGAATACGGTATGGCGATGTCGTAGACCCGGGCGGAATGGAACAGACGCTTGAGATGATCGGTGAGGCGGAAAATGGCTGAACCATTTGGCGTGTTGTAGCTGCGAATGCCTTCGAATACCGAGGATCCGTAGTGCAGCGCATGGGCCATCACATGGGTGGTGGCCTCAGCCCAAGGCTTGATTTCGCCATTGTGCCATATCCACTCAGGATAACGGTTGCTCATCGGGAGGTTCCAGAATGCCAAACGCGCATCATAGTCTGGATGGCGTGATACGTTGAGTATTCTGTAACGTAGACCGGCGGCTCAGTCGAGGCGATCGATGATCGCCCGGGTGGCTTTGGCCCGGTTAAGCGTATAGATATGCAGTCCGGGAGCGCCCCCCTCGAGCAGACGGCGGCACAGACTCGCTACCACATCTGCTCCCAGGTTTCGTATGCTTTCAGCATCGTCACCATAAGCCTGCATGCGGCGCACGATCCAGCGGGGAATCTCGGCCCCGCATTGTTCGGAAAAACGTCGCAACTGGTTGAAATTGCTGATCGGCATGATGCCCGGCACAATCGGCACCTCCAGGCCCAGCCCACGAACCTCCTCAACAAAGCGGAAATAGCCGTCGGCGTTGAAAAAATACTGGGTAATGGCCCCGTTGGCACCGGCGTCGATCTTAGCCTTGAAATGACGCAGGTCGGCCCGTGCATCTTCGGCTTGAGGATGCACCTCGGGATAGCAGCCTACCTCGATACGGAAGTGCTCACCGCTGTAGCTGCGGATGAAAGCCACCAGTTCCGAGGCATAACGCAAGTCACCCGCCCGGGCCATACCCGAAGGCAGGTCACCCCGTAGTGCTACCACGCGCCGGCAGCCCAAGGCTTGGTAGATGTCCAGCAATGCGGCAATTTCTTCCCGGGTACCGCCCATGCAGGACAAGTGCGGGGCCGTAGCCACCCCTTCTGCCATCAGCTTTTTTACGGTCTCCGGTGTGTAGCTGAGCGTCGAACCCCCCGCCCCAAAGGTCACACTCACATACTCGGGCTGCATGGCCATGAATTTGGGTAGTGAGCGCTGAAACTGGGCTTGTTGGTCGGTAGTCTTGGGGGGGAAGAACTCCAGAGAGATCGAGGCCATGACACAGTATCCTATGTATATATCTTTCTATCAAGATGAAGAGAATAATGAGTGAAATTAGTATTAGGTGCAAGTCCCGGGTCTCGCGACTTATCCGCATGGCATGATCGGCTATTCATTTATCCTCATCACCCTGGACACCGAGACACAGAGTGTCTGCTGATAGGTAACATTGCAGAGCAGGCCACCAGGTTGCTGTATGGGCCCGATATCTTTTACTGGGCACCCCCTTGCGTGGTAATGGTGAAAGTGGAGCTGTTACCGGCCCCATTTGCACCCGCATAATCAGGAGCCCCGCTACGGATAGATAGCCCGTACTATCTGGGGTTCATGTTTCGCGTACCACCAGCACTGCTGGAAGCATCTCGGAGTTAGGGGTCTCACCATTGATCAGAGCCAGCACCTTGCGCGCTAGCAAGGTGCCACCCTCCTGCCAGTCTTGATGTACCGAGGATAGAGGTGGCATGAAGTTCGCTCCCAGCGGGGTGTCGTCATAACCGATTACTGAAACATCCTGCGGTGTTGCGAGGCCGAGCTGGTCCAGAGCACGAATTGCACCCATAGCCAGTAAGTCGCTAGAAGCGAAGATGGAATCGAACACCGTCTTGCGAGTGGTCAGGGAATGCACGGCATTCATTCCCGCAGCCATAGTGAATTCACTACGACGGATCAACATCGGCTTGATGTTGTGGGCTGTCAGCATATCGACGAATCCATTCATGCGAGCACGAATCTCGGGGTGACCCGGGTTGCCAATAAATACCGGGTGGCGCCGACCGATGGAGATAAAATGCTCGGCCACAATCGCTCCACCTTGACAGTTGTCACTGCCGACAACGATATGTCGGTCACCTTTGGGCGATGCCCCCCAGACCGCCATGGGCAGACCCAATTTGTCGAATTGCTGAACGGCATGTTGATGCACCCCTTGGCCGAGCAGAATCAAACCGTCAGCGGCCTGCACAGCCACTGAATTCATGTCTGGGCGCGTAGTCAGAAGAACGCTGTAGCCGGCGATGGATAATTCCTGGGTGATACTGCCTAACAGGCGCAAGGGGTAGGGGTCCATCATTGAGCGGTCGATAGAAGGTTTCATCTCAACAATGACGGCAACCGTGAGACTACGGCGCAAGCGCAGATTACGGGCACTGATATTGAGCTTGTAACCGTGTTTGCGAGCCAATGCCTGAATGCGCTGACGGGTAGCAGTACTGACCAGTGGACTGTTGGCCAGAGCGCGTGAAATGGTAATTTTGGAGGTGCCCGCCATTTTAGCCAGGTCAGCCATAGTTAGACTGAGTGGGCGCCCGGAGCTTTTTCCTGGGTGGTCGTTCCGACTCAAAAGATGCCCTCGAAAGCGGCTGGATTCGATCTGGCCATATCTGCGCATGATGGGTTGCTGCTCAACACAGTTTCCCTGCACTTAGGTGCTGCGTCAATGCTTACAGATACGTGTAGTTGGCGCTGCCATACGTAGGCTGATAAATACTCCTGATTAACGCGAACCTCAGCTAGCTGTCGCATGATTTGTGGCGTTAATGAGCGATGTTACCTCGACATTCGGATAAGTATCCCCGGCAAAGCCGGGGGATACCTACTCCGTTTTGAAAATGAGACCTGGTGGCCTTGCTGGTGGCCTTGCTGGGAGGCGATTCGCTTCATGATAGATGGATCACCATCAACTCGATGACATTGCCCGGGAGTCATCGGGATGTAGTGCGGCGATCTATTTTTCTGTCACGCCAATATTAGGAGTGGCTACCTGTATCTCGCGGCTCATCCGCGGCAAGCGCTGCCTCCATTTCCCGAACACCACCGTATCTTGGCCAACGGTATAACACCATGAGATAGGTGAAAATTAGCATATAAATCACTGCGTTACCAAACATGTTGCCGGGCATGCCAGTCTGACCATTGCTGTAAGGTCCACCAAAAGCCTCCGCAGTCGACCAGATTGTGAATGAGAAAACCATTCCGATGGGTAACAGATAACGCAGGAGTTTTCCGGAAAGCAGACTCCAGGCGACCGTTACTTCCGTGGCGGCCGCAAGTAACCCGAAAAGTAGGGGATTGATGTGTGTGATGGCATTGATCCAGACCTGGATGTAATCGACCAACCAGGTGGGTTGGCCTTGCTGGGCATCTGCCATATAGCTGACAAAGTGTGCCAGAAAATAGGGATGCCACTTAAACAGCGCGTCCCAAGCCCACAAGAAGCCGAAGATATTGCGGGCAGCATGGATCCACAGCAGCGTATGGTCGCGTACGGTGTGATCGGTCGGTGTCGACAGCGGCTGACTGATGCGCCAGCAGGTATAGGTAAGGATCATGGCAATGATATAGGGCGGTGCAATGCCGGCATCGGTGCCGCCGCTGGCCGGATTGAAGCCACCGCCGTGTTCGACGACGATCCACATGAATGTCAGGTAGCCGATGCCGATCCACAAGGCCGATCGCATGCCTTTGCCTGATAACAATACTAAGGCGATGTAGAGGTCTAAGAGGACGATACCATTGCCGACGAGGTGTACGGGCCAAGATGAGAACGGTAACCCGAGAAAATGGGCAACGGACAATTTGTTCACACCCGATGAAGCGGTCCAAGTGTTGAATAGCCAGATAAGACCGAAGAGGATACGCAGTAAGCGAAACATTCGGGCCTGCATGGGTGTGACCGTAGGGGGTAGATACCTGGGCGGTTGATAGTCGAAACCTAACCAGCGGAAAACAGTTTGTGTCTGTTTGGGCATGAGGGACCTTTTACTGATTGACTGATAGTGATTGGGCCCTGGGTAGGTGTCAGGTCCCTTATGATTCCATAGCACCCAGGAGCTATGCTCTGCTTCTAGCCCGAGAAGCTTTGAAAGACCTCTTTGAGCAATGAGATCACGCATGGATCTGCACCTTCACGCCAACGCCACGAGGACGCCGCAGATCCGTGCTTATATTCAGCAATCGACTGCCAGTCACCTGGGTCTGGCACGAGAACTGGGGATCAGTGTTGACAATACCAAGGCGGAGATGTTGACTTCATTGGGCCTCGCCTATTGAGGGTTCATGATAAACCTTCAACTTAAGTGCAATGTCAAGAGGTTTCCAGATTAGCCTTGAATAACATCATGTTGTCGCATGATTTGTGGCGGTGAGGGGGCAAGATGAGATGCTCTCCACAGTCGAGGACATAGTGATGTCGATGGTCGAGTTCATGTAGTAATACGGCACGGAAGCGAAATGTTACCGCGCTCTGCACTGGCCACCGGGCTTCCGTTGCCCGGCATGTGGGGGGTCGGCGGCGTTCGCGCTTTCGTCGTGAGCGGCAGATGTATTACCCGTGCCGGTTGTGTTGGCACCCGACAACCCTGCTCAGCGGTACGATCTTTGCGTCGACCAAGCGGCCTCTGACGATCCACCTGCTGACCGTGACCAAGACCAACACATGGCGGCATTGGAACTGCTGCGGTATCTGGAAGTGAACGACGAGGCGGTCTGGAGGATCAAGCACAGGGTCATGCAGGCCATGGCCACACGTGAAGCTCCGCGCCAGTTGTCGGGTTTCGTGCAGGTCGACGATGCCTGAGCGTAATGGGGGCAAGTCGGGGCGCGGCTCAGAGAACAAGCAGGCGTTCCTGATTGTGCTACACACCGATGAAACGCTGGAGCATCCAAGCTATGCAGTCATCGAGCCGGTGCGCAGCTTCGACGATGACCGTATCCAAAACTGGCAGGCGCATCCTCTGGCCTCGGACGCCGAAGTTTTTAGCGACGGATTGTCTTGCTTCCGGCGCTTTGCTGATGCCGGCCGCGCACGCCGTGCTGAAAACCGAAGGACGACATGCCGTCTGTAAAGTCCGGGGCGCACGCTGGGTCAGTATGTTGCTGGGCAACCTCAAACGCGCCAGCAGTAGGCGCTACCATACAATCCAGCAGGTTAAGTAGGCACGCTTGTATCTGGCCGCAGCCGCCTACCGCTTTAACCGCGGTTTTTCAGCTGCGCGAAATACTGCCGACTGGCACGTGCGATGATGCTGTGCAAACCGCATTCTGAGCTGTCCTCGCATATGGCGAGTGATTTTCATGGCTGAGTTTCGAGGCTAATCAAGTAAATACTTTCACCAGCTAAATGATATCGATACCTTGATATCGATATCATTTAGCTTTAGGGTGCTATCTAGCTATGGAGATAAACGCGTGGAAGAGCGGCATCTGACATCGCCAGTAAGCAAGGTCGGTATTTCTAGAGAAACGCCGGGGATCGATCCTTGGCGGCTGGTTCGGTATGAATGCGATCCAGCACACATAGCCCAGGAGGAAAGCTTGTTCGCGCTTGCCAATGGTGCCTTAGGTGTGCGTGGAGAACTCGAGGAAGATGACAGTTCCAGTCCCGGTGTGTTTCTGGCTGGCGTATGGGAACGTAGGGCGATCGACTATCACGAACGTTTTTCGGGCTTCGCTCGTAGCAGTGATACTCGTGTACCGATCGCCGATGGCACCCACATTCGTTTGCAACTTGGCAACGAAGTCGTTGGCATGCAGCACGGTGAGCGGTTGGCTAGCAAGCGCGAACTGAACTTCCGCCAGGGTTGCTATCGCCGCGATCTGAAATGGCAATCCTCGTCGGGAGCCATAGTGGAAGTTACCGCTGAACGTCTGGTTGCTTTGGATGTTCCCGGTTTACTGGCCATCCGCTACCGGGTTCATTCGGTAGATTATTGCGGTCCTGTGGTCATGGAATCAGTTATTGATACTGCGCAAGTGCCTATCGATCAGGGTAACGACCCGCGTATCGGCTCGCGTATCGATGGTGGACTGCACCTGTGCGAGATTGGCAGTGACGAGCAGCTAGCTTGGCTACGACAGGAGACCACATACAGCGGAATCCGTGTGGTATGCGGCCAGACCCATCGCTTACCTGAAAATAGCTCCAAGTGCCTGCATGTGGGGCAGATTGCCGAGGGCGTGTCACACACCTTAGTGACTGAACTTGAGCCGGGAGGAAATCTCGAGGTCGAGAAGTTCGTAGCGTATGCCTGGTCGCAGCCGGGCAGTGACGAGACCGATACCGCTCTGTTGAACAAAGTGCGTAACACACTGCAAGATGCGGTCACTGCTGGCTACCAGAGCCTTCAGGATAATCAGACCCGGATACTGGCTCGATTTTGGGATTGTGTAGATCTGGAAGTGATAGATAGTCCGGATATCGAGCAGGCGTTACGGTTGAATCTGTTCCATATCTATCAGTCGACCAGTCGGGATAGCTCAGGCAGCGTTGCCGCGAAGGGCCTGACCGGTGAGGGCTATGAAGGCCATTATTTCTGGGATGCCGAGGCATTCATGCTCCCGGCATTGGTCACAATTGCCCCCGAACTGGCCCGCGAGATGCTCGGGTACCGGTATCACACTTTGGAACACGCACGTGCCCATGCACATGAACTGAACCACCCGAATGGAGCCTTGTATGCATGGCGGACCATCAGCGGTGATGAATGCTCGGCTTACTTTCCAGGCGGTTCAGCGCAGTATCACATCAATGTGGCTATCGCCTGGGCCATTCGTCGCTACGTCGATGTCAGTGGAGACGAGGTATTCCTGCGTGAGTACGGTGCAGAGATGTTGTTCGAAATGGCGCGGATCTGGATGGATATTGGTCATTTCAATCCACGCCGTGATGGGGCTTTCTGCATCCATGAGGTGACCGGTCCCGATGAATATACGGTCCTCGTTGACAATAATCACTACACCAACCGTATGGCCCAAGTGCATTTGTTGGATGCCGCGCAGACGGCGGAGTGGTTGGCGAGCACCCATCCCGATGCCTACGCCGCTTTGGCGGCGCGTATCGGTCTGCAAGAGGAAGAATACAGGCAATGGCGGCGCGCGGCTGAGGCTATGTATCTTCCAGTGGACGAAAGGTTGGGAATCTTTCCCCAAGACGATACCTTTCTCGATAAACCACGCCTGAGTCAGCAGGCAAGCGCGAAACGTCCCCTGCTGCTGCATTTGCACCCGTTAACCATTTATCGTCATCAGGTTTGTAAGCAAGCCGATACGGTACTGGCACTGGTGCTGGCAGGTGAGAATGTAGATCGGCAAGCCAAGCGGCGCAACCTCGAATATTACGAAGACGTCACGGTGCATGATTCGACCTTGTCGGCCTCAACCTTTGCGGTACTTGCTGCCGAGGTCGGTGCGCTCGACAAGGCATACAAGTATTTTCTGGAGAGTTTGCGAGTCGATCTCGATGACTTGCATGGCAATGCTGCGCACGGTGTGCATTTGGCAGCAATGGCCGGTAGCTGGCTGGCCCTAACCTGGGGGTTTGGTGGAATGCGCGTGTACGGTGGGCAACTGCGGCTTGAACCCCGGTTACCACCCAACTGGCAGAGCTATCGGTTCGGTGTGGTATGGCGTAATACCCGTTTGCGAGTAGCTGTTGATACCGAGGGTGTGACCTATAGTCTGCTTGCTGGTAACGCTATCGAATTCAGCCATGCGGGAACCTTGCAACATCTCAATGGTGGCCAAAAACTACACTTTCCACCTCTCAGCCCATCTCTTATCAAGGTACCTGCGCAACCACTCCAGGCAGTCATTTTCGATCTCGACGGGGTACTCGCTGATACTGCGGTTTTACATCAGGCTGCCTGGCAATCACTGGCCACAGAATTAGCGGTTCCATTTACGCCAAGCCAGGCTGAGCGTATGAAGGGCCTCGGTCGGCGTGCTTCCTTGGAGATTCTTTTGGAGCATGTTAAGCGGCCCTTTAGCGAAGTAGAAAAGCGGGTTCTAAGTGAGCGAAAGAATCGCGACTACCAACAGCGGATCGATCAGCTTGGTCCACGGGATCTATTACCGGGTGCCCATGCTGCTATCGAAGCGGTACGTGCGGCAGGGCTTGGGGTAGCACTGGCCTCAGCCAGCCGCAACGCACCCAGGATTCTATCTAAATTGGGCATTGCCGGATTGTTTGACTACATAGTCGATGCCGCGAAGATCGAACATAGTAAACCGGCCCCGGACATCTATCTCGATGCCGCCAAAGGGTTAGGAGTGCGTCCTGATGTCTGCCTCGGCGTGGAGGATGCGGTGGCTGGGCTGGCCAGCATCCGTGCCGCCGGTATGTCATCGCTGGGTATTGGCAATGCGGAGATCCTGGTGGATGCCGATGCGGTCCTGGCGACGCTTACCCATTTCGATCCATTAGTTTTCATGGCCGGGCAAGCATCGCCTGCCCGGCCTACCCAGGTCTCTGCAAAGCAGAGAAGTAACGACAGTACTGATCCAGAGGTGGAGAGATGAGTATGAATAGCAAGCTATGTAAGCGAACCGCCGTGTCTTTGGCCATCGTATCGGCGCTGCTGTCAGGGGCTGTTCTGGCCCAGGAGGCTCAATTGACAGTAACGAAACCTGCCGTGGCAACTAAAACACCGATAACCAAGTCAGCGAAGAGTACCCAGACGCTGAACCAGGTCGTCGTCACGGGTGCGCCAACCTTTCTAGGGGTAAAGCGTATCAACGCCAGTTTTCAGATCACTACAGCGGGCCCAGCGCAGATCCGTATGGCCATGCCCTCCAGTGCCGCCGATCTGTTGAAGATTGTGCCGGGGTTGTGGGTTGAATCCAGCGGTGGCGAAACCGGTGCCAATATTGAGATCGCCGGCTTTCCCGGTGGGGGTGATGCACCCTATGTAACGGTGGAACTTAACGGTTCACCGATTTATGCAGCTCCGACTTTGTCGTTCATGGCGAACAACTCGCTGTTCCGCATTGATGACACGGTGCAACGGGTCGAGGTGCTGCAAGGTGGCCCATCGGTCATCTTCTCTAATGGCCAGATTGGCGCAACGGCCAACTACATCCTCAAGCAGGGCACGGCCAAGCCGAGTGGAAGCATTGGTTACACCATCGGCACCCACGGATACTATCGCCTCGACGGTTTCTACGGCGGTCCGGTTGGCAATGGCTGGTATGGCAGCATCGGGGGTTTTTACCGTACCGACAATGGTATCCGCAGCCCGCAGTTCCCGGCCAACCAGGGCGGACAACTCACCGCCACGCTGTCCCATGACTTGAATAATGGCTCGCTGATGTTTTATGCGCGAGCACTGAATGACAAGAATCTGTTCATTACCGATGTGCCGCTGGTGACGACTAACAATGGCAACAGTGTTTCTGCCTTTCCGGGGTTTAATCCGCTGACCGGAACCTTCGCCGGCAATGCCTCTCGGCTGGTTAATATTCAAGTTACCCCAGGCAGCACACCGGGCACGATCAATGCGAATCTGGCCAACGGACGAGGTGCGAGCATCCATATGTTCGGCTCTAACCTGGACCTGTATTTCGATAACGGCTGGACATTCAGCAACAAGTTCAACTTCACCGGTGGCAACATGCCGACGAATGCTTTGTTCAACAACTTTTCACCTGAGACCATGAGTGCCTTCAATGCGGCGACGATCGCTTCGGCCAATGCCGATCCGAGCGTGGTGGCCGCGGCGGGTGGGCTGGCGACCTCGGCCACCGCAACCTACGTCAATGGTGGCGGTGCAGTCAGTCCCAATCAGGCGGTTGCGTCGTTGGGGTTCTGGGTAGTAAAGAAGCATATTCGTTCGTTCACCGATGAAGCACGGGTCAGCAAGGATATCTTTCGAGGCAACACGCTAACGGTCGGCACCTATCTCGCCAGTTATTCCTCGAATGACACTTGGTTCCTGGGTAACAACATGCTGATGACGGCAACGCCGAATGCCCAGTTGATTAACGTTACGCTCAACAATGGCGCCCAGGTCACCCGTAATGGTTTTCTGGGTGGTCCTTTCTATGCACTGGTCGACTCTTATACTGGTCGCAATATCGCCGGATACCTGTCGGATCAGTGGAAGGTCGGACGCTGGTTGCTCGACGCGGGCTACCGCCTGGAGAACCAGGATGTCAACGGCTCGGTTTCGAATGCATCCAATATCAATCTCGATGGTAATCCACTGACCCTCTACAACAACAACACCTCGGTAACCAACGGCAGCTTCACGCCGTCAAGCTTCCATGGCACGCGCGGTTCGTGGACCGTTGGAGCGAACTATGCGATCCAGCCGAACATGAGTGTATATGTGCGCGTCAACCAGGGCGTACATTTCCCAAGCTTCGATGATCTGCGCAGTGGTCAGCCGCAAGTACAGAAGGTTAAGAATTTTGAAACCGGCTTCAAGATGATCGGCTCCAACTGGTATACCAGTATTACCGCCTTCCGCAGGATTTTCAGCGGTGTGCCATTCCAGCAGTTCACCGCGACCGGTCAGAACGTGACCAGCGTGTACGGAGCGAGTTCCTATGGGGTGGACTGGACCGCACACTGGTCACCGATCCAGCACCTATCACTGGATGTGACCGGTGACTGGCAGCATGCCAAGTATGCGCATTATGCATCAGCAGCGAATGGTACTCAGCCGGGTTACAACTACATCGGCAACATCCTGCAGCGGCAGCCGAAACTACAGTTTCGCTTTACGCCAAGCTACCGGATTCCAACCAGCTGGGGTGACGTGATGCTGTTTGCAACCTACAGTCACATCGGTTTCCGCTACTCGGATATCGCTAACACCCAGCCGTTGCCGGCCTATTACACGCTCAATGCCGGGGTGGTGGCAGACGTTGGCAAGCATCTGCAGTTTCGTCTGGAAGGCAGCAACCTGACCAACCAGCTGGGGCTGACCGAGGGTAATGCACGGGTTACCAATTCAGGTATTGTCAACGGTTTGGAAATGGCTCGCCCGATCTTTGGACGACAGATTCGTTTCCAGGCTCGGTATAAATTCTGATCTGCTGCAACGGTATAAGGCCCGCAGGTAGTGTGACTACCTGCGGATAGGCCAAGCACGATCCCGAACCAGGCATACGGATCCGGCGGGTTCGGGTATCTCGAAGTTGTTTGTCGTTTCACGAGCCATGACCTCATGACCAACGCTCCCATGTTGCTATCGAAAGACCGATTACTAATCCTGATTTCGATGGCCTTGAGCTACATGATCTATGCGGTTTTGCTGAATAGTGTCGGTACGGTAATCCTGCAGTCGATTCAGAGCTTCGGTATCAGCAAGGAAAGTGGCAGTATTCTTGAGGCCAGCAAGGATCTTTCTATAGCCACGATCTCGTTTGTGACGGCATCTTATCTACCCCGACTAGGGTATCGTCGGGCGATGATCCTTGGCCATGCGTTGGTGGGCGCAGCCTGTGTGTTCATGGCACTGTTTCCAAGTTTCCATATGGCGGTGCTGCTGTTTCTGACTATTGGCATTACTTTTGCTCTGATCAAGGTGAGCGTATATTCATCTATCGGTCTGTTGACGGCCGATCGACGCCACCATGCCAGTCTAATGAATGTACTCGAAGGCCTGTTCATGGTTGGAGTACTCGGCGGTTACTGGTTGTTTAGTGCCTTCATCAATCCTAAAGCACCAGCAAGCCTAGTTTGGGTGCAGGTGTACTGGGTGATTGCGGGAGCCTGTGTGGTGGTGATTGCCACCCTCAGTTTGGCGACGCTGGATGAAGCTGCCGCGAAGTGCAAGCCAACGCAGCCTGGGGGCGAATTTGTCGACATGCTACGGCTACTGAGTAAACCGGTGGTCTACACATTTATCGTCTCAATCTTTCTATACGTTCTCATCGAACAAGGGTTGGGTACCTGGCTACCAACCTTCAATCGTCAGGTTCTGCATCTGCCTTCCGCGCTGAGTGTGCAGATGGCCAGCATCTTTGCCGGGGGACTGGCATTGGGACGGCTCCTGGCAGGTTATGTGTTACGTAGAGTGTCCTGGTATCCATTGCTCAATTTTTGTCTACTGGGTATGGCTGTGCTGGTGTTGCTGGTGTTACCCCTGGCCTCACATGTGCATGTACGCGCGGATGACACCTGGTTCAGTGCGCCCTTTGTGGCCTATATGTTTCCGTTGATAGGATTGTTGATGGCACCGATCTATCCGGTGGTCAACTCAGTCATGCTGAGCACTCTTCCGGTTGATCGACAGGCCTCGATGACCGGATTGATCGTGGTATTTTCTGCACTTGGCGGCACTCTTGGATCGTTCATTATCGCCCTGTTGTTCACCCACGTCGGGGGTAATGTTGCCTTTTACATGACCCTGGTGCCGATGGTCGGCATTGTTGCGGCCTTGTACGTTTTTCGCCGGGAGACGTGCTCGCTGGACTGAATATGCACCCTCTCCGGCAACAGGTGCGGCGAGCAGGAACGCTCCAGGGTCAAGCCGTGTGCTCCGCCTCAAGGCCGAGTTCCTGCATCATGGTTTCGCGCATGTGGAACTTCTGCACCTTACCGGTGACGGTCAGCGGATAGCTGTCCACGAAGCGGATATGGCGGGGAATCTTGTAATGGGCGATACGGCCCTCACAGAAAGTACGAATATCCTCATCGTTTAGCTGTTGATCCTCGTGGAGGCGAATCCAGGCACACAGCTCCTCACCGTATTTTGGGTCGGGTACGCCGAACACCTGCACATCAAGGATCTGCGGATGAGTGTAAAGAAACTCCTCGATTTCACGGGGATAGACGTTTTCGCCACCGCGAATAACCATGTCCTTGATCCGGCCGACAATGTTGGCGTAACCCTCCGCATCGATCACGGCCAGATCGCCGGTATGCATCCAGCCGGCGGTATCGATGGTTTCGTGACTGCGTAGCTCGTCATTCCAGTAGCCCAGCATGACTGAATAACCGCGCGTACACAGCTCTCCGGTGGCCCCGCGCGGCACGATGTGGCCTTCAGCGTCGATGATCTTTACTTCGACGTGGGGGTGTACCCGACCGACCGTGCTTACTCGGCGTTCCAGTGGATCGTCCGGGGTGGTCTGAAAACTCACCGGACTGGTTTCGGTCATGCCGTAGGCGATGGTCACATCGCGCATGTGCATGGCGTTCACGACCCGGCGCATGACTTCGATCGGGCAGGGTGATCCGGCCATAATGCCAGTACGCAACGAACTCAGATCGAACTCGTCGAAACGCGGATGGTTGAGTTCGGCAATAAACATCGTCGGCACCCCATGCAGGCCGGTACAGCGTTCCTCGGCAACGGTTTCGAGGGTGGTGAGTGGATCGAAGCCCGCACCCGGAATCACCATGCAACTGCCGTGGGTAACGCAAGCCAGGTTGCCTAACACCATGCCGAAGCAGTGGTAGAAAGGCACCGGAATGCACAACCGATCCTGCTCGGTCAGGTGCATGGCCTCGCCGACAAAAAAGCCGTTATTGAGCAGATTGTGATGGGTCAGGGTGGCACCCTTGGGTTGGCCGGTGGTACCCGAGGTAAATTGGATATTGATCGGATCGTCAAAATCGAGCGTTGCCGGGATCCGGCGCAAGTGCTCTGCGGGTTCCGCTGTCGCTGCAGCCAGCAGCCCGTTCCAACTCTGCACGCCGGGTTCGCTGGCATCATCCAGTAGCACCACGTTGCGCAACGCTGGCAGACGCCGCGCCTGCAGTGCACCGGGCTCGGCGTCGACCAGCTCCGGGGCCAGTTCGCGCAGCATTTCTAAATAGTTCGAACTCTTGTGCTGTCGCGCCAACAGCAGCGTCGAGCATCCGGCCTGGTTCAGGGCATACTCGAGTTCATGGGTGCGATAGGCAGGGTTGATATTGACCAGGATCAGCCCGGCCCGGGCGGTGGCGAACTGAGTCAACACCCACTCGCTACAGTTCGGCGCCCAGATCCCGACCCGGTCGCCCGGCTCGAGTCCGCGGGTCAGCAGCGCAGTTGCCAGTCGATCCACGGCGGCGCCCAACTCGGCATAGCTCAGGCGGACATTTTGTTCGCGGACTACCAGCGCCGGCCGATCGCCCCAGCGTTGCACTGCCCGATCCAGAAACCTGCCGATCGTGGTACCGAGCAAAGGCGTGCAACTTGCACCGTGCACGTAGCTAGCCGCCATATTCTTCGACCTCACCATGAACCCGCTTCGAGCATACGCCGGGGACCTATCCCGATCCAACCCGGAAGGGCAGCAAGTAGCTAAAGATATGCGACAATACGCGTCACGCGCTCGTAGCTCAGCTGGATAGAGTACTGCCCTCCGAAGGCAGGGGTCGTGGGTTCGAATCCCGCCGGGCGCACCAAATCAAGCTGTTAGCTGTCAGGGACCCTACATTCTTCAGGGTAGAATAAGAGTGAGGGCCATTGTGGATTGACTCCATCCCTGCATGCCGCGTCCAGGCCATATTTTCTGCCTGGGACGTTTGTGGGACGCATCCGGGACAGTCTTGGGACAGGTCCATGCGGCGCGCTTTGAAATTGACCTCATCCTTCGGGACAACTGTCCGATTAGTCCAACGGTGGCTGACACGCTTAGGTCGTACCTGTGGATACTGTAGCGGGTTCAATCGTGCCACTTTCGAATTGCCGAAGAACCGCTACACGCTTGGGCCCTTGGTGTCTCAGCTTGCTGCCAACCGGGCCACTCATCACTGCATCAAGGGCAGCGACCGAGCGTCTTCTGTCCTCAGTACCTGGGATTCATTTAATCGTCGGATACGATGCGGTGCACGTTGGATCACGTTCTGGGTACAGACCCTTACTGGAAGCGGCTCGGTGCTGAGTGAGTACGGGGGTATCAGCCACAGGCTGACATGGCAAGTGCACTTGCGTGAGTCCGTTCGACCCCACTCTCCAGATGCAGGCTTGGCTCTTGAGTTCCCTACTCGTTAACGCGCTGCATTAGATCGCCGATCTCACAGTCGAAATAGGTGCAGAGGTGGTCGATATTGTCCGTGACTGTGTTGTAACCCACTACGTTCGCAATCTTCGATAGCGTTGTGCGGTGGATACCGGTCGCTTCGGCAACCTCTCCCAAGGTGATCTGCCGACGCTCACGGAATGCTTTGTCTGCGAGGAGTTCTTTAAGGCGGTATCTAATCATTTAATGTATAAATGCATCATATGTGCTTGACAATCACATATATAGGTTGTTTAATACGTATGAAAGGTTATTTCTTTCAACATTTGACGACTAAAACCAGCAGACAGGAGCCTACCATGAACCGATCTGAACCCCAAGCCATTACCTACCTGACGACCCAGGCGCTCGCTGAGCGCATTCATTACGATGTTCGGACCATTCGTAACCGCTTGAAGGACTCGGTTCTTCTGGAAGGGGTGCATTACATCCGTCCGTTTGGTGGCCGGAAAATCCTCTACCTTTGGGAGGCGGTCGAACGCGACATGTGTGCCGGAACGGGCCGTCGTACCGATGTTATTCCGTTGTCGTCCGGTGGGGTGTGCCATGGCTAAGGTTCGACTCCGTCCTGAATCCGGGATGCTTTATTTCGATTTTTCCTACAAAGGGCAACGTTGCCGTGAGTACACAAC
>QILI01000170.1 GCA_003233305.1 Mizugakiibacter sp. | reverse complement strand
GCGGCAGTAAGGCAACCATGGTGGTACGCATCGATGAGCAGGGCCGGGTAGTGCGCCAGGGTCCGCAGTTGGAAATCGGTGGCAATGATCGCTATGTCTCGGTGAGCCGGGCCGAATTCAAGCGCGTTTTCGGTGGCCAGGAAAACCTTGACCCCAAGCAGTTGGGGCTACCGTTGGAGGCGGCCACGCCCACCACCGTTGAGCCACAGAAATGACTGAGCGCTTATTGCCGTTGGCCTGGAGGTCGCGGCACAGTCGCAAATTTTAAGCTAGTCATGGCCCTGTCCAAGTTGCGCTTAGGGATTTATTCGGAGTTCCTTTAATGTTGGCAATGTGGGCAATAGTAGCTGGCTCGTTGGCCAAGCTGGCGTTGGCGGATGGGGGCGCCGCAGTGGCGACAGGCTTGTCCCTGGCGATCATAAACAGATAAGTCCTGGTAAAAATAACCCGGTTGGCCGTCTGGCTGGTGAAAGTCGTGCAGCGTGGTACCACCGCGACGAATGGCCCGGCGGAGAGTGTCCCGTACGGCTACGGCGAGTCGCGCGTAGCGTATGCAGGAGATTCTTCCGGCGGCGCGGGCGGGATCAATACCGGCGGCGAACAAAGATTCACTGGCATAGATATTGCCCACACCGACAACATTGCTTTGATCCATCAAGAAGATCTTGACAGCGACTTTGCGGCCGCGGGAGCGTTGCCAAAGCAGCTCGCCGGTAAAAGCTTCTGAGAGCGGCTCCGGCCCCAGCCTGGCTAGCAGTGGGTGAATCTGTCCCGGAGCTTGCCACAGCAGGCAGCCGAAACGGCGTGGGTCGGAGTAACGCAGTACCCAGCCGTTTTCGAGTCGCAGATCCCAATGGTCGTGGGGTCCGGGTTCGCCGGGAGCCGCAAGGATGCGCAGCACACCGGTCATGCCGAGGTGGATCAGAGCGCTGCCGTGGGAGGTAGTAAGAAGCAGATACTTGGCGCGACGGTCTAGGCACTTGATGCGCTGCTGGGCGAGGAGCTCGGGCAGTTGCCGGGGAATCGGCCAGCGCAGATCGTAACGACGTAGGATCAGGGCCTGGATTTGCTGGCCGACCAGGTGAGGCAGCAGGCCCAGGCGAGTAGTTTCAACTTCGGGCAGTTCAGGCATGGAATGCTTCCACAGGTTTGCGGCCTGTTAATGGGGGGGTGTTACCGCAGTGCTGGATGATGGTGCCGGAGTGGCCGTAGTCACGCCGAGATAGGGCGTGTAGCGGTCAGCCACCATGGCGATACGCCCGTTCGGAAGCAGCAGGTAACGTTCCGGGCTGAGAACGGCCAGGTGGCCGAAGCCAAGCCGCACGCCGTTGAGCTGTAGAGTGGCAAAGGGGGGCTGCAAGCCGAACTTTTCGAGGTTGCGGCCTGTGGGCAACCAGCGCACCACTTGGGCATCAGCGATGGCCGCCAAGGCCTCCAGGCGGGCGTCATCGGCACGCTGGGGAGGACGGTGTTGCGTCCACCAATGACCATCCCGCTGGAAAAAGTACTGTGGGGGGCGGGCGTTCAGGTGGATGGCGATACGGGTGACAGCATGGGCGGAGAAAGGCAATAGCTGAGTGGCGGCAGTCTGCTGTTGAGCATGCCGGTGCTGCACCACGACTCCCAGCAACAGGCTGGCAACGATGGCGCCTAGCCACAGACGGGCACGTAGACGGCGCTGCATCTCAGTGGCGTCTCCGGCGCCAGGCCAGGATGCTACCCAAGCCGGCCAGCGATAACGGCAGGAGCAAAAGAAAGAGCAGCGCCTCGAGGTTCAGACCGGTTTGGCCCAGGGCCAGATGCCGGTCCGGAGCGCTGCGTGGGGGTAAGCGTACCAATCGGTCATCATGCAATAACCAGTTGAAGATACGTTGACCCAAGGCCTGATTGCCACCGTTACCAAGAAAGGTATTGGATAGAAAATCGCCATCACCCATCACCACCACACGTTGCTGGGTTCGCTGATGTGGACGGGAGCGGAACAGGATATAGCCAAAATCAAGGGGTCCACGCAGATTGCCCTGGGCGGAGTTGAATGCAGCAGGCGGTCCCGTTCCAAGCGACGTACTGTAACTTTGCGTTGACGATTGCAACAAGGTTTCAATGGTCCAGCCGTTGCGGGTGGTGTGGGCTAGCGGTACCACCCCCGGGAACAGGGTGTTCATGGCGAAGCCGTGGGTGATCGGGTTGGCCGGGTATCTGCTTGTCACCAGGATGCGTGGATTACGCACCTGCATGGCGGCCCCGCTTGGATCAATGATTTCTCCGGGCAAGCGGGTTAGGCCGAGGACTTGCCAAAGAGGGCTAAGGCCCAGCGAACTGCGGCCAGGATCGGTAAGCCAGAGCAGATTGCCACCATTTTGAACCCACCGCACCAGGGCGGCTACGGCACCGGGCGACAGTTGCGCCAGAGGACTGGCTAGTACCACCATGCTGGCGTTTTTCGGCACCCCGGCGACCTGACTGAAATTCAGCGGCAACGCTGTCACCCCTTGGGCGGACAGAGTGGCCATGAAGGTACCCAGATCGGCATCGGCCTTGCCGTACGGGGCGCGTTCCCCATCGCCGGTGACGAAGGCCACGTGGCGCTGTCCACCACGGAGCAGCGCAGCCAGGGCATCGGTGAAGCTTTGCTCGGTCAGTTGGCTGAGGCGCTGTTGCCGGCCGTGGTATCGAATCACCAGCTCGCCGTCCACACTAATATGAGCTGCACGCACCTTTCCCGGATACTCGGCAGGATCGACAAAGCGCAGAACCAGGTCGGGTTTGTAGCGCTGGTAACGGGCGATAAAACTGCGTATGGCGGGGCGCAGGCCTCGGCCGGGACTGGCATAGCTGGTGACTTCGAGCGGACCGTTCAAGGTCTTGAGAAGGGCCCGACTCTGGGGTGCCAGGCTGGCCCGGGCATACGCGGTCCAGTCGAAAGTAGCGCTGTAGCGGGTGGCCAGATAGGCCACAGCAGCGGCACCCAGCAACAGCAGTACGGTGAATAATAAGCTGTCCAGATGCCGGCGCATCAGCCCAGCTTCCGTTCGTTGCCGAGCCGATGCACGGCAAAGCTCAAAGCCAGTCCGATCAATAGAAGAAAGTAGACCAGATCACGGGTATCGACCAAGCCGCGCAGCAGCGGGCGAAGATGGGTGGGCAGGGTAAGGTAGTGCAATACCGGACTGGCCGTAGCAAGGTCACTGCCCGCCAGTGAACCGGCCCAGAGCAGCAAGCTCAGAATCAGTGCCCCGGCGGCCGCCAATGCAGGCTGGGTTGTGGCGGCCGAGCAGGCCACAGCCAGAGCTAGCAGAGTGGCCAACAGCAGAGCGATACCGAGGCTGGCGGCAGCAAGTTTGCCCCAGTCGAGGGCCGTAGCTGGGGCCAGTGACAGCGGCATCGCCAGCACCAGCAGCAGCATGATGCCCATCCAGGTCAGCAGTGCCAGGTATTTACCCAATACGATTCCGAAAGCTCCGGTGCCAGCCGCAAAGAGCATCGATAAAGTGCCGTTACGGCGTTCTCCAGCCAGGCTGGACATGGCCAGTAGTGGGGCCAGCAGCAAGGCAATCTGGGCGAATTGGGCCAATAAAGGCACGGCCACCAGGTCGGTGAAGCCCGGTGCCCCCGGCAAGGCAGCAAGGCGTGGTTCGAGCTTGAGAAAGCCACTCAGGCCGATGATAAAGTTCCAGGCCAGCCAGGCCAAAGTCGCTGCGGTCAGCCACCAGACCATCGGCCGTACGGCCAGGCGACGGAATTCGATACGGGCAACGGTCAGCGTTTCCATGTTGTCATCTCAGGTGACCGCCCGGCGGCTGGCAATATCGAGAAACAGGCGCGCCAAGGGAGGCGAGGCCGGCTCGATACGTACCGGTGGCAGGCCAGCGGCCACCAGGGCTCGGGTCAGGGCGGCAACCTGGGTCGGATCCTCAAGCTCGATGCGCACCTGCAAGGGGTCTTCCGCTTCCACTTCGCGAACTCCTTGCAGAGTTTTCAAACAAGTCACATCGACCGGTATAGCAAAGCCGATGCGCAGGGCTTGCGGGGTCGCTGCAACGGCTGCATCATGCTGCAGACGGCCTTCGTGGAGGATCGCCACGCGGGTACATACAGCGGTCACTTCGCTGAGCAGATGCGTGGACAGTACGATGCCGACACCGGCGGCAGCACGCTCACGCAACAAGTTCCGCAACATTTCGGCTTGCAACGGGTCCAGTCCATTACTGGGTTCGTCGAGAATCAGCAGGGGTGGTTCGTGCAGCAGGGCACAGGCCAGTCCAACCCGTTGACGTTGGCCCAGGGATAGCTGTCCGCATAGCCGTGTCTCAACATCGTTGAGATGCAGAGTATCGATCAGTTGGCGGCTGCGTTGGGTACGCCGGCGTAAATTCAGGCCACGCAGTTGCCCACTGGCATGTAATTGCTCGGTTACGCTGAGTTCGTTCCATAATGGGGCGTGCTCGGGAAGATAACCCAAGGTCTGGCGTGGCTGGCCGGGCACTTCAGCCAGATTTCTGCCCTGCACGGTGATCTGGCCCCGGTCTGCAGCCAGGGCCCCCGCCATCATCATCAGGGTGGTGGACTTGCCGGCGCCGTTAACGCCGAGTAATCCTAAAACTTCACCTGCTTGCAAGCTTAGCGATACCCCCTGCACTACATCGTGTCCACCACGACGGCGGTATACCTCGTTGAGTTGCAGAAGAGTGGGCGGTCCAGATGAATGCATACCGAAGTAAAGGGTCCCAGTTCATAAGGCCCTGCCACAAGTAGGGTTGTGTTCACCTCGGCAAGGGTAGGGCTGTAGTAGAGTGCCGCGCGTAGAGTAGTGCTTTTGGACACATTGATGTTTGACTCCCTGATTTCTTTTGCCAGCGGCGGCCTGACCCAGTTCGGCCTGTTGGGTATGTCCGTATATATTTTGATTGTCACCCAGTTGACGATTTTTACCGTAACCTTGTATCTGCATCGCAGCCAAGCGCACCGAGGCGTGGATTTTCATCCACTTCTGGCGCACTTCTTCCGGTTCTGGGCTTGGCTGACTACCGGCATGATTACCAAGGAATGGGTGGCTGTACACCGTAAACACCATGCTTGCGTCGAGACGGCCGAAGATCCGCATAGTCCCATGATCTACGGTATCCGCAAGGTTTTCTGGCAAGGCTCCGAATTGTATCGGTTGGCAGTCGAGAACCGGGCAGCCACAGAAAAATATGGACGGGGGACCCCCGTTGACTGGCTGGAGCAGCACGTGTACACCCCGCATGCCCTGCTCGGCCCCAGCTTGATGTTGGGTATCAATATCGCCTTGTTTGGGGTGGCCGGTGTCGCGGTGTGGGCAATCCAGATGATTTGGATACCGTTCTGGGCAGCCGGAGTCGTCAATGGGATCGGTCACTACTGGGGCTACCGCAATTTCGAGAGTGCTGACACCTCCCGCAACCTGCTGCCATGGGCGCTGTGGATCGGTGGTGAGGAGTTGCACAATAACCATCACGCGTTTCCGAGTTCAGCCAAGTTTGCGCTGCGTCGTTTCGAGTTCGATATTGGCTGGCTGCTTATCCGCGGCTTGTCGCGATTGCACCTGGCGCGGGTCCTGCGGGTGGCGCCGGGTCTGCACGAGCGTGGCAACGTGAACTTGCCGGATGCCGAAACCTTGCGGGCCGTATTGACCCACCGCTTTCAGGCGCTCACCGAGTATTACCGTAAAGTGATTCTGCCGATACTCGGTGACGAGGTGCGTAGCGCCGGGGATCACTTGCGATTATTGCCGGTGCGCTTGCGGAGGGCGCTGGCTAATGGAGGCCGTTGGCTGGATCAGGATGGTCGAGCTCGGTTGCGTGCCGCCATGCAACAGCGTCCAAGGTTGCGTACCGTGGTCGAGTACCGGCAACGTCTCGTCGCCCTGCTTGAGCAGCGCTCACCGGAGCAGGCTCTCAACGCCTTGCAGGAGTGGGTGCATGATGCCGAACGCAGTGGTATTACGGCTTTGCAGCAGTTTGCTCAACGTATCAAGGGTTATGCAAGCCACCCGGTTTAAGTATATGCCGGGTTGTGCCGGCTATGGGCTCTTGGGCCTTAACGTTCAGAATGCCCGGCCCCGTCATAGCCGCTACGACTGAACAGCCCCGGCTTGATCAAATTCAGGAAATCACGTGCTTCGGTTTGCAAAACCTTGCCCTTGCGCATCACTACACCGTAGCTGCGCGAAGGGAAATAGGCCTTTAGATTGCGTGTAACCAGTCGCTCACGGTCTGTCTCGACCAAGCAAATCGAGGTGACGATCGAAATTCCCAGGCCGCTGGCGACGTAGGCCTTGATGACATCCCAGCCACCCACTTCGATGGTCACCGTATACGGTATCCGGTGCTGATGAAACACCATGTCGACCAGACGATAGGTACTCAAACGCTCCGGTGGCAGGATCAGGCCGTAGGGTGAAAGGTCTTCCAGGCCAGGGCTGTCGTACGCGGTGAGAGGGTGGCCCGGTGGCATGATCAGTAGCGGATCGAAGTAGTACACCGGTGCGTAAGCCAGATCATTCGGCACATCCAGCATCGAACCAACTGCAAAATCAACCTTATCCTCACGCAGCAGTTTCAGTCCGTCACGCCCGGTTACGTTGGCTAAGCTGAGATGAACTTTCGGGTAGCGCTCTCGATACCGGGATAACAGCGGGGGTAGCAGATATTGCAAAGTTGAAGTTCCGGCGGCGATATGCAGCGTGCTGGCGCCCTGCCCGGCCATCCGCGCCAGAAAGTCCTGATCGATACCGTCCATGCGCGCAATCAGCGGGCGCGCCAGTTCATACAAGGTTTCCCCGGCCCCCGTCAGGGTGATGCGGCGGCGAGTACGTAGCAGCAGGGTCTGGCTGAGGTCCCGTTCCAAGGCTTTGATCATCAGGCTGACCGTGGATTGTGAAACAAACATAGCTTCTGCGGCACGGGTCAGGGTCCCCAGCTTGACGGTATGCACGAAGGCCCGTAGTTGGCTGAGTCGCTTGCCCTTGTAGTAAAAACGGACGGTTTCAGCAGGATCAAGTCGCTTGGAAGAAGTTTTTTTCATCATAGAATCAATTAGTTAATATATTATTTAACAAAGCTAATTATAAAGATTGAAAGATTGTCTTTGTCAAGATACCTGAATACAGAATAGTGTGGCAGCAGACGCCAAAGTTGGAGAGCATGATGTCTGCGGTTCTTGATAGGTATTCAACAGCCTCCCCCGGCAAGCTTAAGGTGGCCGGGGCGGACAGTGACCTGTTGCCACCTGAACTGGTAGCGCTGCTGAAAAACCTGCACCAGCGCTTCGAGCCCGCTCGACGCGAGCGGTTGCGGGCGCGTCGTCATCGGCAGCAGGCCTACGATGTCGGCGGGTTACCGGAGTTCCGTACCGATACCGCAACCATTCGTGCCGGGCACTGGCGGGTAGCGAAACTGCCCGAGGCGGTTCGTGATCGACGCGTGGAGATCACCGGGCCGGCAGAGCGCAAGATGGTCATCAATGCGTTGAATTCAGGGGCCCGAGTATTCATGGCCGACTTCGAGGATTCGCTCAGCCCGGTGTGGGAAAAAATTCTCAATGGCCAACGTAATCTGATCGATGCCGTCCGTGGCGATATTCGCTACGTGTCAGCAGAAGGACGTGAATATTTGCTGGGTCCGGATCCGGCAATACTCATGGTCCGGCCGCGCGGTTTGCATCTTCCCGAACGCCATGTACAACTCAACGGCCAATCCCTGGCCGGGGCCCTGTTCGATGCTGCGGTGTTCCTGTACTGGAATGCCAAAGATTTATTGGCAAAGCAGCGCGGACCCTACCTGTACCTACCCAAACTCGAGGCCATGGAGGAAGCCCAGTGGTGGAATGAGGTGCTGGCCTGCATCGAAGGTGCGCTGGGTCTGCCCAGAAATTGCATCAAGGTCACGGTATTGATCGAGACTTTGCCTGCAGCGTTTGAAATGGATGAAATTCTGTATGCCCTGCGCGACCGAATATTGGGTCTGAACTGCGGCCGCTGGGATTACATTTTCTCCATCATCAAGACTTTGCGCGGGCACCGTGATCGAATCCTGCCCGACCGGAATCAGGTAACGATGCAAACCGCACCGATGCAGGCCTATGCCGAACACCTGATACGGGTATGCCACCGGCGCGGAGCCATGGCCATGGGCGGTATGGCTGCCGATATTCCGGATCGTGGCGATGCCGAAGCGACGGCTATGGCCATGCAACGGGTGCAGGCCGACAAACTGCGTGAGGTCAAACTAGGGCACGATGGCACCTGGGTGGCCCATCCGGGCTTAGTCGCAGTGGCCCAGGCTGTGTTCGATCAACACATGCCGGGTCCGAATCAGCTCAATGCTGGGCGTGGTCTGCCTTTACCCGGAGCAGCTGAGTTGCTGGCCCGGGTCCGCGGCACCATTACCCGTGAGGGCTTCGCAACCAATGTCGAGGTGGTATTGGGTTATCTCGCCGCCTGGCTCAATGGCAATGGTTGCGTACCGATCCAGCGGCGCATGGAGGATGCCGCTACGGCAGAGATTGCCCGGGCTCAGCTGTGGCAATGGCTGCATGCCGGTGAGCTCGAATTCAGCGATCACACGACCATCGATTTTGCCTATTTCGAGATGATCCTGGCTGCTCAGAGCCACCGTCTCATCAAGGTCAACACAGCGGCCCGGGAGCACATCGAGACAGCGACCCAGCTACTTGGTGAATGGACTCATGCAGACACCCTGACTGACTTTTTGACCCTAGATGCCTACCCACGTCTGGCCTGAGCGGCCTGTTGATTGACCCCTTCTGCAACGGAGCAAAACCATGAACAACATAGCGATGAATGCTGAAACCATGGCCCGTGACTGGCTTGAAAATCCCCGCTGGCAAGGTCTGCAACGTCCCTACTCGGCAGCCGAAGTCATGCGTTTGCGTGGCACTGTGACCGTGGAGCATAGTCTGGCGCGGCGTGGCGCCGAACGGCTGTGGAGGTCCCTGCATGAACATGAGTACGTCAATGCCCTGGGGGCGCTGACCGGCAACCAGGCCATGCAGCAGGTCAAGGCCGGATTGCAGGCAATTTATCTGTCTGGCTGGCAGGTTGCCGCCGATGCCAATACGGCGGGCACCATGTATCCAGACCAGTCGTTGTACCCCGTTGACTCGGTGCCCAGTGTGGTGCGGCAGATCAACAAGACCCTATTGCGGGCCGATCAGATTCATCATGCCGAAGACCAGGATGAGATCGATTGGATAGTGCCTATCGTGGCCGATGCCGAAGCCGGTTTTGGTGGGGTGCTCAATGCCTACGAGTTGATGATGCACATGATTGAAGCCGGAGCGGCCGGCGTGCATTTTGAAGATCAATTGGCCAGTGCGAAAAAGTGCGGGCACATGGGTGGCAAGGTGTTGGTACCCACCCGTGAGGCGGTACAGAAACTGGCAGCCGCCCGTCTGGCCACGGATATCGCCGGAGTTCCGACTCTGATTGTGGCACGTACTGATGCGATGGGGGCGAGCTTGGTCACCTCCGATATAGACGAGGCCGATCACCCGTTCCTGACCGGTAAGCGGACCGTTGAGGGGTTCTACGAGAGCCGTCAGGGCATCGATCAGGCTATTGCGAGAGGCCTGTCCTATGCGCCCTTTTGCGACCTACTCTGGTGCGAGACCGCCACCCCCGACTTGCACCAGGCGCAGCGTTTTGCCGAAGCGATTCACGCCCGCTTCCCAGGCAAACTGCTGGCCTATAACTGTTCACCCAGCTTCAACTGGAAAAAACACCTGGATGCCGCCACCATCGCCAATTTCCAGAATGAACTGGCGGGGATGGGCTACCGCTTCCAGTTCATTACCCTGGCCGGCTTCCATGTACTGAATCATTCTATGTTCCAGTTGGCCACGGCGTATCGGCAACGACAGATGGGTGCCTATGTGGAATTACAGGAGGCCGAGTTTGCAGCAGAACAAGAAGGCTACAGTGCAGTGCGCCACCAGCATGAGGTCGGGGCCGGTTATTTTGATCAGCTCAACCAGGTCATCAGTGGCGGCATGTCTTCACTCTCAGCCTTGGATGGGTCCACTGAAGAGGCTCAGTTTGAAGCAGAGCTGGAGGCTGACGCCGCCTGAATATCGCGATGCCGGCACGCGGTGGCCGGCAGCGCGAGAACTTCACCCACGCGCAAGAAGCGCAGCTGCTGAAGCCTTTTCTGGAGCGCGTCAGCCGCGGTGGCATCCTCGTGGTGGGACAGATTAAACCCGCGCTAGAGGCTGAGCTCGGACGCTCCATAGCGTTGTCCTCGGTGTACAACCTGCTGCACCGCCATGGCTGGCGCAAGCTGGCACCCGACAAGTGCCATCCGCAGAGCGATCCGCAAGCGCAGATTGACTGGAAAAAAAACTTCCCGGAACGCTCGCCAAAATCCGCCACGATGGGACCCAAGGGGCACCGTTCCGGCTGATGTTCCAGGACGAGGCGCGCTTTGGACTCATCACCGACGTGCGTCGAGCGTGGGCCCCAAAGCCGATGCGACCGCCCTGCCAAGGTAAGCTCACCCACCCATACAGCTATGCCTATGCAGCCGTGGATGTCCTCACCGGACAACCGGATGCGCTGATTCTCCCGCACGTCAATACCCCGTGCATGCAAGTGTTCCTGGATGAGGTGTCGGCACGCCATCCCACCGATCAGATCGTCATGGTGCTCGATGGCGCAGGTTGGCACGCATCTATAATATCCGTGGCTTAGCCGAACCCCTACTTAAAGTCTCACGAACTGCTTGCCTTCCGGGGCGATTATCCTGCTCGGGAAGGCTTCTGGAACACAGACGTCGTGCTACACCCGGCGAGATATGCCGATTGCCAAACGTATCATCTGTTTCGAGGCCCTGGTCAAGGGTCACGAGTATGCCGAAACACATAACGCGCTGATGAACCTGTATCGGCGTTTCGGCCAGTCCTCGCTAGCACGAGATGAAGCTGTGTGGTTACAAAAACACCGCAGTCTGACGCTGGTCGAATTGCATAACCAGCCGATGTTGATTCCCAATATCCTGGCCCTGCGAATTGCTGCCAGCATCGTCAAACGGGCTGGGGCACTTACTGTAAGACAGCGCCCCAGACCGGCTCCGGTGATATCCGTTATTTCACCATAAAGGACCACGGGGCTACATGGCCTTTTATCTGTTCGCGGAAGACCGCATAGCTGATCTGCCGATCTACACGGCACCCAATCCAAGTGTCCTTGTTGGGGTTTCACGTTCTGCATCAATCACCACGGGCCGACTGGGTAAAGGGTCATTAAGGGCGGTGAGATATCGGTGCGGTCAAGTTGGCATTGTACGTGCTACCTAAACCCTGCGCCGGTTGTCGGCCGCAGCCATGCACGCGGCCTGGCAATGTCTGGTCAAGGGGTACGAGGCCTTGCAAGGGATAGCTTGGTTAGGAGATACGGGCAATCTGTCCTTAGCCAGATATCATAAACCCAGGGCGCAATGGCTGTGTAACGAAATGGTGCAACAGCAGAATTTTATGGGTGCATCGCGACAACTACTGCGGTCATACGCAATGACTGGAGTTTGGTTTACCTGGAGGGAAACGTAATGCAAAACAAAATTTCTAAACGTTATCGAACAATCTTTGCCCAGTTGCTGCTGGGGTGCAGTATGGCCGTCTCAATGCCGGTCTGGGCGGCCGGATCCGTAACTGCCTCGGTCGCTGTGGCCAGCAACTATATTTTTCGTGGTTTGTCACAGACCAATCAGCAGCCTGCATTACAAGCGGGCCTGGACTATGCGGGTAGTGGCGGCTGGTACGTGGGCACCTGGGGTAGCAACATCAGTTGGTTGGCGGATGGCTCATCCTTGGCGACACCGATTTCCAGCAGCCTGGAAATCGATGGCTATGCCGGGTTTCGTCACACTCTAAGCCAGGATATCAGTGTGGACCTGGGCGTCTACACGTATTACTACCCGGGCAGTTATCCGAGCGGGTTTACCAGCCCCAATACCACTGAGGGATATATGGGTATCAGTGCCTGGGGACTGTCCCTCAAATACTCCCGAGCCTTGACCAACCTGTTTGGTTTTGCCGGTAGCAAAGACAGTGGCTATTGGGATCTTTCCTACAGTCAGGCCCTAACGAATACTTGGACGGCCGTGGCCCATGTTGGCCACCAGCGGGTGGAGAACAGCCCGGGGGCCAGTTACAGCGATTGGAATGTCAGTATTGCCAATGATTTTGGGCAAGGATTTTCGGCCAGCCTGGGTTATTACGACAGCAATGCCAGTCGAGCTGTGTACACCAACGTGCCAGGGCACTACCTGGGTCGAGCGACACTGCTGGCCACCCTAAACAAGTCATTCTGAGTCCATACACCCGCTCAACGGCTGGTTTGGAACGGCGCGAATTCGGTGGCGACCTGTCAATAATGTTGCGCCGTTGACAACATTTGGATTGCGGCCGCGGAGTCGGTTCTGGAACCCAGTCAACAACGCGTTGTCTGATGAAATATCAAGCGTCGATGGAGAATGTCATGTTTTTGCGTAGCAAGAGTTTCCAGCACGACCAGCACATCCCTGCCCGTTTCGCCTTTGGCAAGCCGGGAACAGACGGTCCGTTTGCGTTGGCGGACAACGTGAGTCCCCATCTGGCTTGGGGTGGAGAACCCGTCGGTAGTAAAAGTTTTGCCGTGACCTGTATCGATAACGACGTACCGAGCCGAGGTGACGATGTTAATCAGTCCGGGCGGATGGTACCGGCCGATCTGCCGCGGGTAGCGTTCACCCATTGGCTGCTGGCCGATTTGCCTGGTGATCTGCACGAGTTGGTCGAGGGGGCCTGTGGGCAAGGTATCGTCGCTCATGGCAAGAAAAATCCTCCTGGCCCTGACGGCAGCCGGCAGGGCCTGAACGACTATACCGTCTGGTTTCAGGGGGATACCGAAATGAGCGGTGACTATTTCGGTTACGACGGCCCCTGCCCACCGTGGAACGATAGCATCGTGCACCACTACCACTTTCATTTGTACGCACTGGATGTGGCGAAGCTGGATCTGCCCGAGCGTTTTGGACTGGATGAATTCCAGCAGGCTTGTGCGGGTCATATATCGGCTGAAGCAGTATTGACGGGGACCTACAGCATGAATCCGGCGGTACCGACCTGACACACGGATTGACAGTGCGCAGCGTGCTACCCAGGAGCTTTGCCGCCGTTTTATTCAGGTTCCGGCATACTTATTTTGCGGTAACCTTCAGGACGGCAACCAGCCGTATGCGGCGGCCAGCAATAACGCCGTACCGAGTACGATGCGATACCACGCGAAGACCGTAAAATGATGGCTCTTGATATAACCGAGCAACCACTTCACGGCGATGAAGGCGGTAATGGTAGCCGCGATGAAGGCAATGCCCAACGAGGTCCAGGCTTCATGCGCGGCGCCGTGGTGCAATTTCTTCCATAGTTCATAACCACTGGCCGCATACATGGTGGGGATGCCGACCAGAAAGGAGAACTCAGTGGCGGCCGAACGGTCCCGGGTTCCAGCCAGCATGGCAGCAAAGATGGTACTGCCCGAACGTGACAGGCCGGGGAAGATCGCTGCAGCCATTTGCGCCAGGCCAACGATTACCGCTACCGTCCAGCTTACTTCGGAACCCGGTTTGAGGCGTGCGGCAATTTGCTCGGCGGCAATCATCCATACGCCACCCAGTACCAGCGCCCAGGCGATGGGGACGATTGTTTCGGGTAATTTGAAGCCGTGCCGTACGGCAACCAAGCCCAGGATTCCGGTGATAATGAAAGCCAGCATCAGTTTGCCTGCATAGGCACGGTTTTCCTGCTGGTGCAGGCCGGTAGCCAGTTGCCACAGGCGCCGCCAATATACTAAGGTCACAGCCAGTATGGCCCCCGACTGTATGACGATATTGAACACGTCAGAGCGACGCCCCAGCCATTGCTCGGCAATCAACAGATGGCCGGTCGAAGAAATCGGCAAAAATTCGGTAATACCTTCGATGATACCGAGCAGAATAGCGTTCCAGTGCAGGATCACGGTTACCTTCCAAGTAAGTTGAAACGCTAAGCCTACCTGAGTCGGCAGGGTGAAAAACATACGGTTGGATTACCGTTATGCTGGTTTTCATGCACTAATTATGTGCAAGCCTGAGGAACATCGCACCGAGATCATGCGTAGGAGTTCAATCCAGCCTCTGTTGGCGCAGCCAGTATTTTGTGAAATCGCAGTATAGGGTTGTTCTGTGTAGCAATCATCCCGGGTGATGCAGAGCCAGATACTCGATTCAAGTACGGTTTGTCAGACTTCCGGTTCCACACGTCACCGCCATGACCCGCGTCAGGACAGCTGGCACGAGCTGTGCTAAACATAACGTTACCCCCTTTTCTTGCGGAGAACCTCATGAATCCCGAAGACACTCTCAAGCGGATGGCTGACGAGTCCATCGAATTCGTCGATCTGCGTTTTGCCGATGTACTCGGCAAGCAACATCACGTCACCTTTCCCGCGCATACTTTCAGTGCGGACACTTTCGAGGATGGCAAGATGTTCGATGGCTCTTCAATCTCGGGCTGGAAAGGCATCAATGATTCTGACATGGTGTTGCTACCCGATCCGAACACCGCGCTGAACGATCCGTTCAGCGCGGCCAAGACCCTGATTATCACCTGCGATGTGCTGGAACCAAGCACTATGCAGGCCTATTCGCGCGACCCACGTTCGCTGGCCAAGCGCGCTGAGGCCTATCTGAAGGCCAGCGGTATCGCCGATGAAGCATTTTTCGGTCCGGAACCGGAGTTCTTCGTATTCGATTCAGTACGCTGGGCCAATGATATGGGTAAGACCTTCTACGAAGTTGAATCTGAAGAAGCACTGTGGTCTTCAGGGCGGCATATCGAGGGGGGTAATGCTGGCCACCGGCCCGATGTGAAAGGGGGCTATTTCCCGGTCAGTCCCGTCGACAGTCTGGGTGACTTACGCAGTGAAATCTGTCATTTGCTGGAGGAAGCCGGACAGAGCGTCGAAGTACACCACCATGAAGTGGCAACGGCCGGTCAATGTGAAATCGGTACTCGATTCCGTTCTCTGGTGTGCAAGGCTGACGAGTTGCTCATGCTCAAGTACGTGGTCAAGAACGTCGCTCATATCCATGGCAAGACTGCGACCTTCATGCCTAAGCCTCTGGTCGGTGACAACGGCTCAGGTATGCACGTACACCAGTCACTGGCTAAGGATGGCAAAAACCTGTTTGCCGGTGACTTCTACGGTGGTCTGTCGCAGACGGCATTGTGGTACATCGGTGGCATCTTCAAGCATGCGCGAGCAGTTAATGCCTTCACTAATTCGAGTACCAACAGCTACAAGCGCCTGGTGCCTGGATTCGAAGCGCCGGTGATGTTGGCCTATTCGGCCCGCAACCGCTCAGCGTCCTGTCGTATCCCCTATGTGGCCAGTCCCAAGGGCCGGCGCCTGGAAGTGCGTTTCCCCGATATTGTGCAGTCGGGCTATCTCAGCTTCACCGCGTTATTGATGGCGGGCCTGGACGGCATCCGCAACAAGATCGATCCCGGTGCGGCCATGGACAAGGATCTGTACGATCTGCCACCTGAAGAAGAGCGCAACATCCCCACCGTTTGCTCAAGTCTCGACCAGGCCCTGGCCGCACTTGATGCGGATCGTGATTTTCTCAAGGCCGGTGATGTTTTCAGTGACGATTTCATCGACGGTTACATCGCTCTGAAGATGCAGGAGGTTACCCGCTTGCGCGCGGCAACGCATCCGGTTGAATACGCCATGTATTACTCCCTGTAACAGTTCGTTTAAAGATCGGTTAAAAACATGCCCGGGCACAGTTAAGCGTTCATGGTGAGAGCGGCAGGCAAGGCTGCGCAGCCGCTCTCTATAGCGTGAGTCTGGGACCATTTAATGCATCGGGGCTGGTCATCCAGCCTAGGCAATTATTGATCTGGATCAAGTATATGGTAGCAATAAGGTTTTACTATGTTTTAACAGAAGAACCGACGTTGTTTTAACTACCAAGGAGATACAACCATGTATCCGATCAAAGTGAAACCGGCATGGAAATGGGCCGGTACCTACACCGCCCTGGCAATGCTATTAGCGGCATTCGGAATTCCGCAAGCCCAGGCTATTCCAGCCTATAGCCAGCAGACACATATGGCCTGCGCCGCCTGCCATGTCGGTGCATTTGGACCACAGCTAACGCCGTTTGGACGACAGTTCAAGCTGCTTGGTTATACCCTCAAAGTGGGTTCCGGTCTCACCCCCAAGGTTTCGGCCATGGTGGTGGAAGCCTTCACCCATACCCAGGCTCCACAGCCACAATCTGACATGCCAGCAGGTTATAACCCCAACGATAACTGGAGTATGGCGCAAGCCTCATTATTTCTGGGTGGGCGCATCACTGACCACCTGGGGGTATTTGCCCAGTACACCTATTCACAAGCAGATGGATTTGCTAGTTGGGACAATACGGAACTACGCTATGCAAGAACTATGAAATTGGGTTCGCACTCGGCGATCTGGGGTATTTCGGTCAACAACAACCCGAGTCTGTCGGATCTTTACAACAGCACCCCAGCTTGGGGATACCCGTATATGGGTTCGGATCTGGCCCCCGGAGCTCCTGCAGCACCGATGATCATGGGTGCCCTGGGTCAGGGTGTGATCGGAGCCTCCGCCTATACTCAGATCGACGGCAAGTGGTATATCGAGGCAGGTGCTTACCGCAGTCTGTCCCAGGCTTTCCTCAACCATGTAAATGCCGACTATCCGGGGTTGATCTCCAATGCTGCCCCTTATCTTCGGTTTGCCTATCAGACCAACCTGAGCCCGGCAAGCAATCTTGAAGTCGGGGCCCTGTATTTTGCCCCGAAGATCAATCCGACAGCTGTATCGGGACAGCCTACCGATAATTACAAGGATTATGGGGTTGATGCCAATTACCAGTGGTTTGGAGCTAACAGTAAGCACATTGTGACAGTGCAGGCTTTGTACGTACACGAAAAGCAAACACTCAACAATACGTTTGCTGCGGGAGGTTCTTCAAATCTCAACAACACCCTTGATTCTATCAACCTGAATGCCGCGTATTGGTACGAGAATACTTATGGGGTGACGCTTGCGGCGCTTACCAATAACGGTAGTTCCGATAACCTGCTCTATGGGGGTTCCCCCGATACCGCCGGTGGCATGGTAGAGCTTGATTGGAACCCATTTGGTAAAAATGACAGCTGGCACCAGCCCTACATCAATTTCAGAATGGGCTTGCAGTACACTTTTTATTCAAAGTTTAACGGCATGACCAACAATGCATCCGACAACAACACGACTTATCTGTCGTTCTGGACTGTTTTCTAAGTTCGACTAAGGGTTTTAGTAAGTCTGGGGGCGGCGATCTAGCCGCCCCTTTTTTTGACCAGAATGTTGGGAACGGACTCAAACGAGTAGGTCGGAGGAATACCGGGGCACATGTGCTTTGAATACTGTGCGGGTTTGTTCTTCTTAGCGTCAAGCTGGAAACCGATCGAAGGCGATCGTCAGGCGAGTTGGCGTTTCAGAAAAGGGGATCGTCCCATGCCAGAAATAAGCAGGGAACAACACCCGTCGCCCCGGTTCCAGATGTTTCTGGTGTGGTGCTTCGCGCTGTTTGAAGCGTTTTATTCAGAGACTGTTTGGTACGGATGACTTTCTGCAGCGGTTCCCGCAGTGGCTAGGCTCAGGTTGATACTCAGGGCAGCTCTTGCTGCCGGAATCCATGGCCGTGTAGCGAGTTTGTTTCGCTGTAGACCCCGGGTCGGCAGCCGGGATGACGTCAATGTGTACGCCCGGGTTGATAGAAATAGCGGGAGGCAGCAATCTGCAACGATGGAGAGATTCTGTAGCCTCCGCACCATTTTTCATCATTTCCGCGGAGGCGGAAATTCAGTGAAAAAACAATGGCCAGGTGGTGGACATCCGCTCTTTACCAGGCCCGGTGATGACAAGATGGTTACATGGGGGTAGGGATAAGAGCTCGGAGAGAATGCCTCGGTCAGGCCGATGTGTCGGAGTGGGGGGGGCTGTTATCTGGGGTATCCGGGTTGACCTTGGGCGGCTCGATAAGATCACGAAAAGCAATATATCCAGGTGGCTTGCTGGCAATAATCAGACCGTCACCAACTTGCAGAATGGTGCCACCATCAGGCACGAACTCATGCTCACCGCGAATAATTCCGATGATGAGTGCATGCAACTGGTCCAATCCTAAAGTTCGGATCTGTTTGCCGGCAACGGGCGAACCGGCGGCTAGTCTCAGGTTATACAGGTTTTCTTCGCGATTACGTAAAGCGACCCCTTCTCCACATTCACATTCAAGTGCTTCCACCATTTCCGAGTGCAAAATATCCCGATCAAGCTTGAATTCTTTCTTGCGCAGCAATTCGGCAGCGAAGCGGTAATATTCCTCGCGGTAAACCGGGCTGGCCGCCGGGGTAGGAACCTGTGCTTCGTACAACGACGGATAGCGGGCATGGCGGGTAAGCGCCATCTGCACCAGAAACGATACGGCTACGGCAATCATGGTGGGCATAATTAGGCCATAGCCGCCGGTCATCTCGGCCACCATCACCAATGAAGCGATAGGCACTCGTGCCGCACCCGCGAACAGTGCCGCCATACCGACCACGGCCAATGCCGAAGCGTCGATACCTTGAAAGCCCAGGCTGTGCAGGATCGAGGCAAAGGCGGCGCCCAGCAGGGCACCCACAAAAAGGCTGGGGGCGAACACCCCACCCGAACCGCCCGAACCGATAGTCAGAGACAAGGCAATCACCTTGCCGACCGACAGCAGCAGCAGCAACCACACGACCATCCCGGCGCCACCCTGCAAGGCAAACTGGATGAAGCCATAGCCGCCACCCAGTAGTTGCGGAACAAAGATGCCGATCACCCCAAGGGCCAGTCCACCAATGGCCGGTTTGATGTGGTTGGGTACCTTGAGTTTGTGAAAGGCATCGCGTATGCCGTAGAAAATACTGGGAAGAATAGCCCCGAGCAGGCCGGCAAGAACACCCAGCACGGCATAAGCAGGAAGATCAGCCAATACCCCAATGCTGGTGGTATGGGGCAGGACAAACAGCGGAGTGAAGCCAGAGAAGTAGCCGGTCAGAGCGTAGGCCACGGCCGAACCAATCAGCGTGTAGAGCAGCGCACCCCCTTCGAAAACCACCCTTGAGTAGAGAATCTCCACCGCAAAGATGGCCGTACCCAATGGGCTCTTGAAAATGGCTGACAGGCCGGCGGCCATGCCGATGAGTATCAGCAAACGGCGTTCGTCGTCAGGAAGTTTGAAAAAACCACCGATGATCGAACCGATGCCGGCGGCAATTTGTGCAGTCGGTCCTTCACGGCCTGCGGCGCCGCCCGAACCGATAGTGATCGCACTGGCAATAGTCTTGATCAGTGGTACCCGGGCACGCATTCGCCCGGCGGTACGGTGAAAAGCCCGCACTGCGGCATCGGTGCCGTGGCCTTCGGCTTCGGGAGCAAAAGTGTAGACCAACCAGCCAGAAATCAGCCCGCCCACAGTTGTAGCTACGGGCACCCACCAATAAAGCTTGCTGAAGGGCTTGGGTGCTTGGGTAACAGCATGTGCAGCCGTAACGCTAATAGTCTGGTATTGCCCGATACCCTCGAGAAAGATCACGTTGGCCAAATGCATCAAAAACAGGAAAACTTGTGCGGCCAGACCCCCGATGACGCCCAGAAAGACACTCAAGAGAACCAATCGCGTCGTACGGTCCAAGCGATCGAGCCACATATGCAAGCTACTCTTTTGTTGGTTGACCCCTCAGTATACCTGTATCACACTCAAACCTTCGCTGATCGTGGTCAATCCACGGCGGATCGTGTCTGCAGCGGAAAGGCGCAACGGGTGCATGCCTTCGTGGAGGGCAGTTTCACGTAGTTTGGTACTGGAATATTCCGGCCCGATCAGGGTCCGAAGGCGACTTGACAAGGGTAGTATCTCGTACACTCCAGTACGTCCCAGATAGCCGGTGTGGCGACATTCCAGGCAACCCACCGCAACGTAATTGGTAGCGGGTGGGGTACTGTCGAAATCGGCGGTCAGGGCATTCCAACCCACTTGATCCAGCTCGCCAGGAGCCTTGCAATGGGGGCACAGGGTACGTAGCAGACGTTGCGCGACCACCCCGGTCATGGTGGACTGGATCAAATAATGCGGCACCCCCAGATCAAGTAACCGGGTCACGGCGCTGGGAGCATCGTTGGTATGCAAGGTAGATAGCACCAGATGCCCGGTGAGGGCCGCTTGGATAGTCATCTGGGCCGTGTCGAGATCGCGGATCTCACCGACCATGATGATGTCCGGATCCTGTCGCAGCAGGGTACGCACGCCATTGGCGAAGTCCAGCCCGACCGCCGGCTGGATCTGCATCTGGTTAAACTCCGGCGCAACCATTTCGATGGGATCTTCCACGGTACAGACATTGAGCTCCGGACGAGCCAGATACTTGAGAGTGGAATACAGGGTGGTGGTCTTGCCTGAGCCGGTGGGACCGGTGACCAGGACAATACCGTGAGGGCGTTCCACCATTTCTCGCCACAGAGTTTCTTCTGCGCTGTTAAAGCCAAGTTGCCCAAAGGCTTTGACCACGATGTCCGGATCGAAGATACGCATCACGACCTTTTCCCCGAAGGCCGTAGGCATGGTGGAGATACGCAGCTCAACCTCGCGGCCCTCTGCCGAGCGGGTCTTGATACGGCCATCCTGGGGGCGGCGCTTTTCGGCCACATCCAGACGGGAGAGTATCTTGATGCGGGCCGTGACCGCGTTCATCACCGTACCGGGCAACTCGAATACCTTGTGCAATACCCCATCGATACGAAAGCGCATATGCCCGGCTTCGCGGCGAGGTTCCAGATGGATGTCTGAGGCGCGCTGTTCAAAGGCGTATTGCAACAGCCAGTCGACGATGTGCACAACATGGCGATCGTCGGCACCAATCTCTCCGGTCTTGCCCAGCTCGACCAACTGCTCAAAGTTCAACAGGGCACTGCTGGTGGCGCCGGCCTTGGAATCCAGGGCCAGTTGCACCGATCGTTGCACACCGTAAAACTCGGCCAGGTAGCGGTTAATATCAATCGGATTAGCCACCACAATGCGAATATCACGGTGCAATATCTGCGAGAGATCCTTGGCCCAGTGGGTAGCGAAGGGTTCAGACGAGGCAAACACCAGTTGCTCGGAGCTGGCATCCACGGGTAGCACGCGATGCCTGCGAGCGTAGGCCTGGCTCACCGTCTGGGTAACCAGGGTGACGTCGATCTTCATCGGATCGATTTTCAGGTACTCCAGTCCAGCCTTGTCAGCCAGCCATTGGCTGAGCACCTCCAGTCCCAGTGGTCGCCCAGCTTGACTGCGATCGGCAACCTTGGCTTTGGCGATACGTACCAAGGGGTGCAGCTCCAAGGTATTGTGTCCGCTGGGGGAACGCTTGCGGAGCTGCCGGGCGTCTGCGGCGCTGAGGCGGCCGTCGAGCATCAGTTCAGCCAGAACCTCCTCCAGCCCCAGCTGTCCGTGCTGTCCAAGAGTAGGTGATTTTATCGTGGCAGCCATCTGCAGCCTCAATCCAGGTGCCCCGCTATACTAACGCGCTTTATAGGTTTGACTGGATGTGTAATGTCAGTTCCGAGTTTCCAGGACTTGATTCTGAGCCTGCAGCAGTATTGGGCAGAGCAGGGTTGTGTGATTCTGCAGCCTTTTGATATCGAAGTGGGTGCGGGGACTTTTCATCCGGCCACCTTTCTGCGAGCTCTGGGCCCCGAGCCGTGGGCGGCGGCCTATGTTCAGCCCTCGCGGCGACCTAGCGATGGTCGCTATGGGGACAATCCCAATCGTCTGCAGCATTTTTATCAGTTCCAGGTGGTGATGAAGCCCAATCCGGAGGATATTCTTGATCGCTATCTGGGATCCTTGAAAGTCTTGGGAATTGACCCGCAGGTGCACGATTTGCGTTTTGTCGAAGACAACTGGGAGTCCCCCACCCTTGGCGCCTGGGGTCTGGGCTGGGAGGTCTGGTTGAATGGCATGGAGGTCACCCAGTTCACCTACTTTCAGCAGGCCGGAGGTTTGGAATGTCGGCCGGTAACCGGGGAGATTACCTATGGCCTGGAACGCCTGGCCATGTACCTGCAGAATGTTGACAACGTCTACGACCTGATCTGGACCCACGCACCCCATGGGGTGGTGAGCTATGGCGACGTTTTTCACCAGAACGAAGTTGAACAAAGTGCCTACAATTTTGAATACGCCAATGTCAACGAACTCTTGCACCGGTTCGATGCCTGTGAAGCCGAAGCGCAGCAACTCATAGGCCATCACCTGCCCTTGCCTGCTTACGAACAGACCTGTAAGGCCAGTCACGTGTTCAACCTGCTCGATGCGCGCCGGGCCATCTCCGTGACTGAGCGACAGCGCTACATTCTCAGAGTCCGAACTTTGGCCCGTAGTGTTGCTAAAACCTATCTGGCCGAACGAGAGCGACTGGGTTTTCCCGGTCTCAAAACCCCGTCTGCGCAAGGAGTGCCACCCCATGCATGAAGCCCAGGCACTGCTGGTCGAACTTGGTACTGAAGAACTGCCACCCCGAGCACTGGATGATCTTTCCAAAGCATTTGCCGAGGGCATCGCTGATGGCTTGCGCAAACATGGTCTAGAGGGTGATTTCGATCAGCTTCGCCGGTTTGCCACGCCCCGCCGTTTAGCCGTATATATTCCGGCCGTAGCTGCCATGCAGCCTGAGCAGACGCTGCAGCGCAAGGGCCCGGCGGTTCGTGCGGGGCTGGATGATGCCGGCCAGCCCACTCCACCCCTGCTTGGCTTTGCGCGTTCCTGTGGGGTTGAGGTAGCCGATCTGCAACAACTCGAAACCGCCAAGGGTGCCTGGTTTGTGTATCGTCGCGTACAGCCCGGCAAATCCCTGGCGGAACTGCTGCCGGATATCGTCAGCAAGGCCCTGGCGGACCTGCCCATTCCCAAGCCCATGCGTTGGGCTGCACACGACTATACGTTTGTGCGCCCGGTGCACTGGCTGCTGATGCTGCATGGTGAGCAGCTTATCGAAGGGCAAGTACTGGGCTTGCGTAGTGAGCGGATTTCCCACGGGCATCGCTTCCATGCGGGCCAGGCCTTGCACATCACGGC
>QILI01000009.1 GCA_003233305.1 Mizugakiibacter sp. | reverse complement strand
CAGAGAGATGTTGCCCACCGAGGAAGATCATTACACGCTGCCTCGACGCAACAGATCGCTACTTAATATCGTCACCCACCTCAGCATCCGCTACACTTCCCTGGTTAGGGTGCCTACCTGTCTGCGAATGATGATGATCATCATTCGGGGTGCATGAGGTGAAACGGGAAGCCGGTGTGAATCCGGCACTGCCCCCGCAACGGTAAGCGAGTCGACCCCGGTCAAAATGCCACTGCACGCAAGTGTGGGAAGGCGATCGGTACGGTGCCCAGCACCTCTCGCAAGTCCGGAGACCGGCCCTGACGTACGGTAGCGATCATCATCCTCGTTACCGTGCCAGCAAGGTGTCGCGGCGGGCGACGACCGGCACGTCGCTTGCTTGCCGCCGCGTCCGTGTCCGTCTTCGTTCCGTCCCACTTCCCGCGGGTGAGCGAACGGAGAAATTGATTATGCAAGCACGACCCTTTCTAGTAGTCCTGGCCGTTTTTGCCAGCATGGCACAGGCATCCACATCCACACCCCCACAGCCCAAACCTATCCCGGTACAACCGGTAGTGATCGTGACCGCTTCACGCATCGCCCAAACGGTACCGGCCAGCCTCGCCGATGTCAGTGTGATCACTCGGCTCCAGATCGACGCCAGCGGCATGCCCGATCTGACCAGCCTGCTACGCCGTCAAGCCGGCGTGGACATTGTCCGTAGCGGTGGAGCAGGTCAACAGACTTCGGTATTCCTACGTGGCACCAATTCAAACCAAGTACTGGTGCTGATCGACGGAGTACGGGTGGCCTCAGCCAATACCGGCGCCTATGCCTGGGAACAACTGCCCCTGGATACCATCCAGCGCATTGAGATCGTCCGTGGACCTCGTGCCGCCCAATGGGGCTCAGATGCGATCGGTGGGGTGATTCAGATCTTTACTCGCAAACTCCAAAGCATCCACCTGGCTGGCCGAGCAGGCAGCTATGGTGATTACGCCAGCAGTGTCGGCTATGGCCAGTGGAGCGCGCAGGGCGGTGCCAGTGTGATCATCGGCAATCGCAACGTACGCGGTTTTTCAACACAAAACCCCCAGGGATATTCCTACAACCCAAACAATAACGGAGTGCACTCGCAAAATCTGAGTGCTCGCGGGGCTTGGCGCTTCGGCACACAAACGCTGGCGGGTAACGTCTTGCACAGCAACAGCAGGGTCTCTTTCGACCAGGGCCATTCACATGTGATCGAACAAAGTGCCGGGGTCAGCCTGTCCGGTGAAATCGTGCCTGGCTGGCGTCAAAGGGTGAGCTTCGCCAATGATCGCGAAGATCTGGCTACCTCGAGTTATGGGCAGAGCCTAATGCTAAGCCGGCGCCAGCAGGCAGGCTGGCAGTTGGATTGGAACTATGCTCCTAAACAACAGTTGGTTGCTGGCCTCGATTGGATCCATGCTCACGGTATCAGTCGTAACACGGCCACCAACACGAACGTTTATGATGGCACCCGCAGCAACCGGGGAGCCTACCTCGGTTGGTATGGCCGCCACCACCCCGCCAACTGGGAACTGGCCGTACGCCACGATCACAACAGCTTGTTCGGCAACGCCAGCACCGCCTCGGCCGCATTCGGCGTCGATCTCGGCGCATGGGCCCGGCTCAACACCAGCTTTGGCCAAGGCTTTCGTAGCCCAAGTATGAGTGAACAGTACTCCCCGGGGTTCTTCGGCTATTACGCTGGCAATCCCACCTTGCGACCGGAACGTTCACGTAGCAGTGAAGTGGATCTGCTACTGCGCCCACTGGAAAGCCTGAAACTGAAACTCGCTTTGTATCACACCCGTGTCAACAACTTGATTACTTTTGCCGGCATCAAAAACCAGGCAATCAATCTGGCTCGGGCGAAGATGGATGGAGCAGAATTCACCGGCGACTGGAACCACGAACCATGGCATGCACGCCTGTCCACCACCCTGGATAATGCTCGTAATCTCGACAATGGACAGCGTCTGCTACGCCGTCCACTGCGCAAAGCGGATATCAGCCTAGATCGCCGTTTCGGCACTCGCCTACAAGCTGGCCTGGAACTGTTCCTGTCAGGACCGAGTGCCGACTACGGTGCCCGTTTGGGGGGTTACGGCCTGATCAATGCTCACTTTGGCTGGCGTCTGGGACACGGATTGCAGATTGAACTGTATCTGCAAAACCTGGCCAATCATCACTATAGCGTGGCCTATGGCTACAACACACCGGGACGCTCAGGCTGGTTGACACTACGCTGGAATCCAAACTGAAGCTGGAAACCCGCGGGACAACGCGCTATAAACCCCGCATTGGACTGCGGGAATAGATAACATGGAGATGGGGGAAAGTTCGCAACGGGCTGGCCAGGCACGTATTGCATCGAGAGATGATCTCCCAGCACGCCTGCGCGGCGTGCTGGATGAACTGGCCAAAGCACTCACTGCTCACTTCGAGCCTGCACTGCATCAGGCGTTACTTAATTTTGAACAGAACCTGTTCAAGACTGCCGAGCAGGCACGTACCAATCCGGAACAGGAAAGCTGCTACGCCAGCATGCGCGAGGTAAAACGTCACCGAGGCGATGCTGGGCCCCGCCTGGCAGCGGCACTGGAGGCGTTACTGGCCCGCTTCGATCGTGATCCAGCACTGGATTCATTACCCGATCCAGACAGCACCGATCGCCTTGAACTGGTACATGAACAGACCCTGGAGCTGGATCTTGCTCTGCGTGACATCGCCAACAGAGCCGAAGTCCATGCTGCCGAGCCTTTGTTTGAACTGGCTCACCGGATGGCTGTTTTGGCCTGCTTGCCGGTATTTGAAACTGAACAGGTGCCTATCGGCCCCCACGCCGTCACCCATTGCCTGCAAGAAGCCCTCGCGCCAATGGATCTGCCCACCGAACATCGAGTCATGGCCTGGCGCACATTCGAAAAATACGCCTTACGTGATATCCGAGCCTTCTATGAAAAGATCAACCAGGCGCTGATACGCCTGGGCATCCTCCCCCACTTGCTGGTGTATCGAACCCAACGTCGGCCCGGATCCGAGCCGGTATCCGAAGTAGCAGAAAACAAACCTGACGCCGCCAGCCAACCCGCTGCTGAGCCCGGGAGACCGCTCTCCTCGGAGCCGGAATCTGAGCAGCCGCCTTTGTTCGATACGTTGCGTGAATTATTGGCACAACGCCGGGATATGCTGGGTGGTGGCGACGAACCAAGCGGGCACAGCTTTCCGGTCGACCCTGAACAAATACAGGATGCACTCACCTCTCTGCAGAACAAACCGGTGCAGTCGGTCATGCAACAAGGCAAACCGATACCCCGAGACATGCAACATCTACGTCAGGACCTACTGGCCCAGCTACGCAGGTTTAGCCCTCACGGTGAAGCACCGCGCCTCGCTCCGGTGCAACGTGACACCGTCGATCTGGTCTCGATGCTATTCGACCACCTCGACAAAGATGTGCATATGGGCAACGCAACCCGTTCTTTCCTCTCCAAACTGCAGGTTCCCTTATTGCGTGTAGCCTTACTCGATAGTGATTTCTTTTCAAAAAGGGATCACCCTGCCCGTCAGTTCCTGAACACCGTAACTGAAACTGCCGCCTACTGGATGGACAGCACCGACGGAGAAGCCGATCCATCCCTGGTGCAAAAGATGCACCGTGTTACCGATCAGCTGGTACACGAGTTTGATGGCGATATCAGTCTGTTTGCAAAGTTACTTGACGATCTACAGCGGCACATGCAGACACTGGCACGAAGAGCTGAAACGGCCGAGAAACGATATGTCGAAGCCGCTCAGGGTAAAGACCGCCTGGACATGGCGAGAACCCAGGCCAGCCAGGCTATCCAGGAACGTTTGGCCGGTACTCGTATCCCCAACCTGCTGCGGGCCTTGCTCGAGCAAACCTGGACGGACGCCCTTGCCCTGGCCATCCTCCGCCACGGACAAGACAGTGATGCCTATCGACAACGGCTACAGATCGCCGATGACCTGCTTTTGCATAAGCAAGGCCAGCCTTCCGAAAAACTGTGTGCTGAGCTCGAACACGGTCTGATCCAGGTCGGTATGGCCAGCAACGATGCCGAACAGGTTGCTCGCAAAGTCCTCGACGAACCGGTGACCGACTTCAGTGGAGAGTCGGTCTCGCAAACCGAAATTGCTATGCGCCTCAAACAACGCCAGCGGCTGGGCGATGCACAAGATCAGCATCCTCGAACTAAACCGGTCGAAGCTCCTTTGACATCCGAAGAACAGCGTATGCTGGAACGCCTGAAGAGCATACCCTTCGGAAGTTGGTTCGAGTTTCAACGCAACCAGCAGGGTGATGTAGTGCGCCGCAAACTGGCTTGGTTTTCACCTGTTACCGGACGCTGCCTTTTCGTCAATCAACGTGGCCAACGCGCCGAAGAATGCACCATGCAACGGCTAGCCAGAGATATGGTACGCAAGCAGGTGCGTATAGCCAAGAAACGTGACGAATCGATGGTCGATCGCGCCTGGAAAGCCATCGTCACCTCCTTGCGCAAACTGGGTAACCAACCGGCTGCACTCAGCCCGGGAGTTGCACAATGAATCGGGACAACCGGCGAGCACCTCGCAAAACTATTGGCGGCATCATCCCCGTACGCAATGCACTGACTGACGCATCCATGGGCCGTATTGGTAACTTGTCCCGAACCGGGTTGATGCTGATCAGTCCCTTGGTCCCTCATGACAATGCACTATATCAACTGATTTTCGAATTCCCTTCACCCACCAACCATGTGCAGAGGATTGAAGTGGGGGTACAGGCGCTGTGGTGTTCCGAAGCCTCTACACCCGGCCAATATTGGGCCGGGTTTCGTTTCATCAGCATCGCTGCCGACGATGCCAAGACCATCAACGGCTGGATGTCACGGCCGGATTTCGCCGCCCTGTGAGTGGACTCATGCAATCCGGTTTCCAGTGGTCTACCTGCCGGTTACGAGAGCCCACAGTCAGATTGCCCAACACTGCTCAATCGAGCCTTCTCGGTAGCAATCTTGCCTTGTTTCCTACATTACGACGACTACCTCGCCCTCAGCGGGAAGCCTTTTTTCGGCAAGCCGACAACTGACCTTCATGGTGTGTCAACGTGACACTTCGATACGTCACTATTGGCTTACAACTCGGGAATACAATTATGAATCAAGCTATTGCCAAACTCTATCAGCAGCATCTCGACGGATTGCGCAGCTATGTTGACAGAGCGCTTGAGCGGTGTGGATTCGAGCGCTTGCTAATTGCCTCGGGCAACCCCCGTATGCATTTTCTCGACGATCAAGGCCCGGCCTTCGTATCCAGTCCACATTTTCTGCACTGGCTGCCGCTCACCCAGGCTCCCGGTTCCTGGATCGACTACCGTCCTGGAACAACGCCACGATTGATCTTCCTGCAACCCCGTGATTACTGGCATCTGACTCCCCAATCACCGCAAGGCTACTGGGTGGATGCCTTCGATATCGTTACGGTAGACACGGTGGCTGCCGCCCAGCAGATCATCGGGACACTATCTGACACCACGGCCATCATCGGCGAACCGGGTTCGACGTCTCCCCTAACGTCTAACAATCCTGAGCAGCTTCTCAATCAACTGCATTGGAACCGGGCCAGCAAGAGTGCCTATGAGCAGTTACTGATGCGTGCCGCCAGTCGAATCGGCGTTGCCGGCCATCGGGCTGCAGCATCCGCGTTTCAATCGGGGGCCAGCGAATTCGAGATTCATCTCGCCTTCCTCACCGCCACTCGTTTGAGTGAAGTGGAACTTCCTTACCCCAATATTATCGGCCTCAACGAGCATGGCGCCGTGCTGCACTACACCGGACTGGAACGTCAGGCCCCCACCGAACGCCGTAGTTTTCTCATTGATGCAGGTGGCTGTTATGCTGGGTATGCAAGTGACATCACCCGCACCTACGCCAGCGATCCCAATGGGCCTTTTGCAGAGCTCATCGCCGATATGGAACGAATGCAGCAAGAACTCTGTACTGCAGTACAACCGGGAGGGCCCTACCCCGATCTGCATACCAAGTGCCATCGCCAACTGGGTGACATTCTGACCAAACAGCAACTGGTGAACTGTTCGGGTGAGGCCGCTTATGAGCAGGGTATTACCCGCAGTTTTTTTCCACACGGCCTCGGTCACCTGCTGGGTTTGCAAGTACACGATATCGGTGGCCACCAGGCTGGCCCCGACGGGGACAAGGTAGAACCACCGGAACAGCATCCATTTCTGCGTCTGACCCGCACTCTTGAAACTGACATGGTGGTGACGATTGAGCCGGGACTGTATTTCATCGATCAATTACTCGAACCCCTGGCCGCGAGTCCGGCTGGAAACGATGTGAACTGGGAGCGAGTCGAGTTTTTCAAACCCTTTGGCGGAATTCGGATCGAGGATGATGTGCTTTGTACCCAAGGTGCTGCGGTGAATCTAACTCGGGAAGCCTGGGATGCCATCGCAATGGTCTAGCACGCTGCAAAGTCGTGTTACGCATCTCCAAAGCACTTTTTAATTTTCCCGACGACGACTGGCAAGATAGTCCTGTACCGTGAGCTGCTTGACGATACGCCCTTGTTGCAAACAAGCCACTTGATCTACCAATGTTGCCATCGAACCAAGACGATGCGAGATTAACAATAGGCTTCGTCCTTGTGTCACTCGTAGCAGAGCTTGGTACAGCGATCGAGCCGTGGCCGCATCCAGACCTTCAGTTGGCTCATCCAGAATCAGCACCGGTGCATCCATGAGCAGGGCCCGCGCAATCGCTACCCGACGGAGCTGCCCGCCAGATAACTGCATGCCATTCTCCCCGACCCAGGTTTCCAGACCTTCCGGCAGCTGCCGTACCATGGTGTCCAATTGCGCATCATGCAAGGCCCGCCACAGAGTGGCATCGTCCGTATCGGGACAGGCCAGTAGAAGGTTCTCGCGCAGACTGGCATCGAATAGATACGGCCTCTGGTCGATCACCGCAATGCGGCGCCGTAATGCGTCACCAGGCCACCGGTCCAAAGACAAGCCACCAAAATAAATCGTGCCATGTTGATAAGGGTGGAAGCGCAACAAGAGTTTGGCCAGGCTACTTTTACCGGCACCGGAAGCCCCCACCAAAGCCAGGCGTTCACCTGGAGCCAGACACAGATCGACACCATCCAGAACCCAGGGGTGGTCTTCTCGGTAGCGCATCTGCACTCCCTCGAGACGAAGTTCGGTATCAGTCGGCATCGATGGTGGAAACTTGGGCTCGTGAATAACCGGTTCAGTATCGGCGAGGTCAAAAATACGGCCAGCCGCCTTAAAAGTGGCTCCCATCTGCGCCCAGGCCTCGGGCAATGGTGTAATCGACTCGAATAGGGCCAGAGCCAACATGGCAAGCATGGCAAGATCCGCAGGGGCCAGCCCATTTCTGTGTACTTCAGGAACCCCGATCCACAGTACCCCCAACACGGCAAGCTGGGCCGCGAACGCTGCACCTACCCCACCTAGTGCTTGTAAACGATCAAGCTTTCGGCGCTGCTGCCAGAGTTCAGTATCCATCTTGCCGATGCGTTCATCCATATTCTGGATTGCACCCAATGCCAGCAGCTCAGACTCTCCCCGCAGCCTGTCCACAATCGCGATACGTAAAGTGGCATGTGTCTCAACCTCCCGTTCTCCGGGCGTAGTCCCCCACCGCAAACCCCACCAAGGCAACCACCAACCTCCAATGAGCACACAAAGGAGCGTGATCAAGGCGATACCTACCGAATACGCCAGCATCACCGCCAGCACGATCACACTGGCACTAATGGCTACCAACAATGGCGTAAGTAGCGCGAGATAAACGTGCTCAAGGCGGTCAACATCCGCACGTAATCGAGCGAATAAATCAGCGCTATGCAACGCACCCAAACGTGCCGGTGCCAGGGGAATAAGACGCTGAAAAAGCCATACGCGCAGCCCGGATAAAGCCCGCAGAGTCGCTTCGTGGGTTACCAACCGTTCCACGTAGCGACCACCGGTACGCACGATGGCAAAACCCCGGATCAGAGCCGCCGGGGTAAAATAGTTAATGGCAATTCCGGACACCCCAGCCAATGCCATGCTCGCAATAAAGCGCCCGGACACTGCCAGCAACGCGATCCCCGCTAGCGTAGCAATCAGCGCCATCAACACCCCTCCAGCCATCCAGGCTGCATGAGGTCGCATCACCTGTAGCAGTCGTAGTAACTTTCGCCAAGAGGAGTGCCCTGATACCTGCTTCATGCGCGCTCGTCCGCTTCCAGTAAACGAGCATAAAGCCCCCCGCCATGGGCCAGCTGTGTCGGGGTTCCCTGTTCGACCACGGCACCGGCATCCAGCACCACCAGATGATCCGCATATACCGTTGCATCGAGATTATGGGCCACCCACAGAACCGTGCGACCACTCAACATGGGGCCGATAGCCTCGAATATCTGCTGGACCATATCGGCATCCAGGTGTTGGGTTGGTTCGTCCAATAACAATAGAGGGGAATCCCGTAATAGGGCCCGGGCCAGGGCCAAACGCTGCAGTTCCCCACCGGACAAACCATAGCCGCGTTCGCCCAGGGGCGTATCCCAGGACCGGGGGAGATTTTTCAGTACCATATCGAGTGCGCAGGCTTGCACTACTTGGCGTAGCCTCATATCGCCAACCTGCGGATTGGCAATTAATAAATTATCTCGAAAACTGCCTGCAAAAACATGTGCTCTTTGCGGAACCCAGGACACTCGCTGACGCCATACATTCATATCAAACTCAGCAAGATCCTCACCATTGACCAGAATCCGCCCACGCTGAGGCCTGGCAAAGCCCAATAGCAGATCCAGCAGGGTACTCTTGCCACCTCCACTCGGGCCGACCAGTGCAGTACGTTGGCCCTCCGGCACGTCAAAACTTACCTGCTTGAGCACACCGCGCCCTGCGGCATACTGGAAATCCACATCCTGCAGAGAAATTCCAATCTGCTCCGCTACGCAACAGCGGCCAATTTTCTCCACCCCCTTCTCAGGCAGCGGCATCCCCAGCAATTCGGCCATGCTCTGTGCTGCCGCCAAGGCCTCCATGCGCGAATGCCGCAACGTACCGAGCGCTCTCAAAGGTAAATAGAATTCCGGTACTAACAGCAGCACAAACATACCCCGCTGAAAATCCAGATCACCCCAGAACAACCGAAATCCAACCCAAACTGCTACCACAGCAATGCTGACGGTAGCAAAAAACTCCAGCACTACTGAGGAAAGGAAGGCAATACGCAACACCTCCATCGTCTCACGCCGGTACGACTCAGTACTGTCAGCGATGGTCTGAATCATGCGCTGTGCGGCATTTAACTGTCGTAAGGTTGCCAGGCCACTCAGCGCATCCAGGAAAAGAGTGCCCATCCGTCGCAGGTGTAACCAGCGCGTTTGGCTGGCATGTTCTGCTGCATTCCCTACCAATACCATGAACCAGGGAATCAACGGAGCCGTAACCAACAAGATCAGAGCGGTTACCCAATCGGCAGGCAACACAACAAGAAAAATAATCAGGGGAACCGCTGCCGCTAAGGCTGTCTGGGGTAGAACCCGTGCATAATAGGGAACCAGTGCATCTACCCCGTCCATGACCTGCGTGACCAGTTCTCCACTTGACTGGCTGCGCAACCATAGCGGCCCTAGTGAACGGACGTGCTCCAACAACCGGTGGCGCATCGATCCCACTACCCGCACGGCAGCAGCAAAGCTTGCCCGGCGTACTTCGTAAGCCAACCCCATTCGTAATACTGCCAAGCCGAGTAGAGCCAGCAGATATCCACTGACACGGGCCAATGGAACATGCTCAAAAATGGAGAGGAACAAAACCCGTGCCAACAACCAGGCCGCCACGCACATCAGAGTCGCCTGGACTATACCCGAGCCAACGGCAAGCGCTACCAACCGACGGGCCGGCTGCATTTCGGCCTGAAGCCAAGTTTTACTATTCACGATATACGGTCAACTAGTACGGGGACGATCAAGCGTCCCCATCAGGGCCGCACAGGGGACACCCGTCAATGTGTCTCATGGCCCCGGTCACATTCTGCCTCGGCCTGCTCGTCTTGCGTATCCAATAAAGCACCACCGGCTGCAGCGATCAGCACGATCATGACCGTACCTACCAGCCAGGCAAAGTACCAAGTGCCTTTTTCACCCAAGACGATAGCCAGAGCAATCACTACCACCGCCAGGAACATAAACAGGACGAACAGCAGAAAGGTTTTCACCGCTGATGCCTCAGTAGGCATGTTCGTCACTGGCCACCTCCTCTTCAAGAACCTTACCGCGCATCACGTAAAATGCCCAGCTGGTATACCAGACAATCAACGGTACAAATACCAGCGCAAAGCCAAGCATCCAGGTCAGAGTAAGCTCACTGGAACTGGAATTCCAGATGGTAAGGCTCTGCGAAGGAGTACTGCTTGAGGGCAACATGAACGGAAACAACGCCGCACCCGCAGTACCGATCACCCCGATCCAAGCCAGTGCACCGAGCCACCAGGCCAGATGAGAACGCCGTGCCCACGCGGCCAGCAGTCCGCTAAGCATACCGAAGAATCCGGTTATCGGCAGCAGCCATAGCAGCGGATAGACCCTGTAATTTGCCAACCAGCTTGCCGACCCATGGCTGACAACTTGCTGTAGAGGTGTTTGTGCTACCCCCGCACCCGGGCCGGAGATAATCTGAAAACCACCGATATTGGCCACCCAGAGGCCACCCGCTGCAAACAAGATAACGGCAGCTATTGCCATAGTCCTTGCCAAGCCTCGGGCCCGTTCGAACATCACCCCCTCGGCTCCGTTCATGATGGTCACCGACCCCATATACGCGGCCAGAGCAACCGCTAACAACCCACAAAGAATGGCAAACGGGTTGAGCAGACCCAGAAAACTTCCCGTGTAGAACGAGGTCATGTTCCACTCAAAATGAAAGGGCACACCCATAAACAGGTTGCCGAACGCCGCACCGAATACCAGCATCGGCACAAACCCGCTGATGAACAGAGCCCAGTCCCAGAGATTACGCCAAGCAGGCGAGAGCAACTTGCTACGATACTCAAAACCAACCGGGCGCAGAATCATGGTCCAAAGCAGCAGCAACATGACCACATAGAAACCCGAAAATGCGGTGGCATAGACCAAGGGAAAGGCTGCGAAAATCGCTCCCCCACCCAGTACAAACCAAACCTGGTTACCATCCCAGTGTGGGCCGATGATGTTAAGTGCCACCCGACGTTCGATGTCCGTGCGTCCTACATAGCGGAGAATGGCACCCACGCCCATGTCCATGCCTACCATGATGGCAAGTCCCATCAGCAGAATACCTAGCAGCAACCACCAGATAACCTGCAAAATCACATAGTTTTCCATCAGTCATTCCTCCCGGTTAGACCGTTGCAAAGCGGACGAAGAGGGCTGTAATGCCAACGTGGGCCTTGGTAATCCCCCATGCGTAGTCGTGACATTTCTATGCCCACCTCCGCTACCGTGGCTTTCGGGACCCTGGCGTATCGCTCTGACCATTAAATACATCTCGATGATGATGAAAACGGTATACAACAACACAAAGCCAATCAGCGAGAAGACCAGGTAGCCCACCGAATGCGTAGAGGCTGACATCCAGGTTGGAAGGATCTCAAATACTGTCCATGGCTGACGCCCCACCTCAGCAACCAGCCAGCCCATTTCACAAGCAATGAATGGAATCGGAATCATCCACACTGCCGTTTTCAGGAACCAGGGGCGGTCCTGTACTACATTACGCATGGTGTAGATCACCCCCAGGACAAAAAAGGCGAGCATAGCCAGACCGAGCCCAACCATAATGCGGAAGGACCAAAACACCACCGATACCTCTGGAATCGCATCTCGAGCCGCCTGCCGAATCTGTACCGGCGTTGCCGTAGCAACGTTAGGTGCATAGCGTTGCAACAGGAACCCGAAACCCAAATCCTTCTCGTGAGCTTTGAACTGCGCCATAGCAGCAGCATCTCGCGGATGCTTTGAAAGCGTCTGCAAGGCTTCGATTGCTGGGATGCCATTTTGGATGCGTCGGGCTGCCCGCTTCTCCAACTCCAACATACCGGGTACCGTTCCGTACAGTGAATGGGTCGCTAGTAGCGATAGCACATAGGGAATCTGGATGACTCCTACATTTTTTTGGGCCTGCTGCGAAGGGAAGGCAATGACATTCCACGCCATGGGTGCCGATTCGGATTTCCACAAACCTTCCATGGCCGCCAGTTTGGTCGGCTGCGCATGCGCACCAACAAAACCCAGGGCATCACCCAGGGTAATCACCCCCATAGTTGCCAGTACACCAAACAAAACCGCCATCCGGAATGAACGCCGGGCAAGTTCCAGGTGTCGCTTCCTGAGCATGTACCAAGCACTGACCCCGGCTACGAACAGAGCCGCCGTGACATAACCGGCAATACTCGTGTGTACAAACTTCGCCTGCGCATCGGGACTGAAGATCAGCTGGGTAAAACTGGTCAACTGCATGCGCATGGTGGTCGGGTCGAAGACGGCACCGCGGGGATCTTGCATGAAGCCATTAGCAATGAGAATCCACAACGCCGATAAATTGGAGCCCAGTGCGACCAGGTAGGTCACAGCCAGATGCTGTCCCTTGCGCAGTCGGTCCCAACCGAAAATCATCAGACCAACAAAAGTTGACTCCATGAAGAAGGCCATTAAGCCCTCAATCGCCAGCGGAGCACCGAAAATATCGCCCACGAAGCCGGAATAGAACGACCAGTTGGTGCCGAACTCAAATTCCATGGTCAGGCCGGTGGCCACACCTAGAGCAAAGTTGATCATAAACAGCTTGCCCCAGAATTGGGCCATCTGCTTGTAGATCACCTTGCCGGTAACCACGTACACGGTTTCCATCGCCGCCAACAGGAAAGATAAGCCAAGGGTCAATGGAACGAACAAGAAGTGATACAACACCGTCACGGCAAACTGTGTTCTAGAAAGATCAACAACGGTTGGGTCGATCATGAAAAACCTCATTCAAAGCCGGAAAGCCAGCACACCGCCACGCCCTGCAGTGGCTTCGATAACCCGCTGGTAGCAGTAAGCAACCCCATGTACCCCGGCCACCACAACCACCTGGGCAAGTAAGTCAAAGATTATATGATAATGATAGTCATAACTATTATCATGCCAACTGTGCCTGCGACAAACAGCCACCCCTTCCTACGTCTCCCCGGCCATGGTCATGACTTTAAGTGCGCGGTATGGAACGCTGCCCTGCAGGACAATTCTCACCGCTGGCAACAGGTCGGTCAGTTGAGTCGACCGGCTGGAATCACTACCCCTCTTCTCAACCCCGTCCGGCCAGCATATCTTCAACCTCCTCGGCAACAGTTGGTAAATCGGCACTTAATACCTCAGGACCGGATGCCGTAACCACCACCACGTCCTCGATGCGAATGCCTATTCCACGGTAGGCCTCCGCAACCGTAGTATCCCCCTGTGGCACATAAATGCCGGGCTCAACGGCAAGAACCATGCCCGCTTCCAATACCCGTGGCTGACCATCGACACGATAGTCACCCGCATCATGGACATCCAGGCCTAACCAATGACCGGTCTTGTGCATGAAATAACGTTTATAGGCCTCACTCTCCAAGGCCGCACATGGATCTCCTGGCAGTAAGCCCAAGGCACACAGGCCTTCGGTAATGACCCGTACTGCGGCACCATGCACAGAATCCCAGTCGTTACCGGGGCACACCATGCTGATCGCTGCGCTCTGAGCAGTCTGCACCAGGTCATACAATTCACGTTGTGGCCCAGTGAAGTGGCCGTCTACCGGGATGGTCCGGGTGATGTCGGACGCGTAGCAGTGCCATTCAGCTCCCGCATCAATCAAAACCAGATCGCCGCATTCAAGCCTTGTGTGATTGTCCGCATAATGCAAGATGCAGGCATTCTTACCACTTGCCACGGTAGGTGGGTAACTGGGTACGGCGCCAGCCGCACGCATGGAGCGCAACAGTTCTGCTTCGATGGCATATTCATAGCATCCCGGCTGAGCCATTGTATAGGCCGCACGATGCGCCTCCACGGCAAGCTGTGAAGCACGCCGTAACAGCTTGAGCTCACCGCGCGACTTGAAGAGCCGTAGCTCATCGAGCAGGTATCCGAGTGACATCAGTTCCCGGGGTACCACCCCACCACCGCGCGCATCATGTAGACGCCGCATCCAGGTAAGCAGGTGGGCATCGAACTCCGGCTCTCGACCGAAATGGCAATACAGTCTTTCACGGCCTTCCAGCAGACCGGGCAAAATATCGTCAATGTCATCAATCGGAAACGCATCGTTAAGCCCAAATCCTGTGACCGCTCCCTCGGTACCAATCCGCTTACCATGCCAACGTTCATCCAGCTGGTCACGTTCCCGGCAAAACAACACACATTCTGCCTGCGGCCGCCCCGGCAGCAAGGCCAGTACCGCCTCGGGCTCGGGAAACCCGCTCAAATAATGGAAATCAGAATCCTGCCGATATGGCCACGGAGCATCCGCATTCCGTAATCGCTGTGGCGCGGCAGCCAGGACGATGGCCGCATTTCCACCGGCCATGCGCATTAGCTCGCCTCGGCGCCGGCTGAATTCCTCAAGACCAATCATTCCGGACATTTCGTAAGACTGCTATAACAAAGCAGCACCCCCACCCGAATGAACTCGACCAGTTCAGTCCAGGCCGATTCATCTTCTTCCTCCTCCTCACCCAAGCTAGGTGGGGCACTAGCGAACACGGCAAAACTCTCCAGAACTTCATCCACCTCCGATTCCAATGGCTGCTCTGGGTTGCCCAAGCCAAACCCTCCCAGGAAGCCACGGCACCACAGTGTCATGGTCTCTACCCGGTTCCATAACGATGCCTCACCATCGGCAAGCCAGGGTCCAAAATCGAGCTCATCACTGTCCAATGATTCCTGTACCCGCCGGGCCACCATGGCAACAATGGTACGCACCTGTTCAGCACTGTCCTGTTTCGGCGCCCCTATCAATTCGACCGGCCATCCGCCATCCGCCCACGCTCTACCCGAGGCCAGATATCCACATATTGCCCCGTGCATTTCGCTTGGACTTCCTTCCCAACTCAGGCCGCTTAATGCCATTTCAAGATCGGAAAAAGTTTGCACTTGTGTCACCCCTACCCCGCCGGTCATGAAGCCATTGTTACTCTATCCCACCTCGCCAATCCACACAGATCGCACCCCCACAATCAGGCAGTAATATCGGCACCAACTGGATCTGTCTTCTCCCCGGCTCAGTGTATCGCCGAATACCTTTAGCAGCGCATTGACTTGCCAAGGCACTAGCCGTGTACCAGCTGATTGCCTACACTGCCCCAGGTTATTTGGAATCCCCGATGCTGCAGCATCCATTCATGCCCTGTCGGAACGTTGATAAAATACTTAGGCTTAGCCTGAACGGATTTTTGCTGTCGGTCCCCACGAAAACGGATACTCATTTCTCGTCTCAGGCATGGAATTTTACGGCTCTGAATACGCTGCTCGCTATCACCGTCGGTCTGTTGGCGTTGGGCTTGATTGGAGTGATCTGGCTCCGACAGCGCTCAGAAAAACACTTCAAGAAAGTGCTGCATACTCGACAATCCCACCTGCAGATGGTCCTATGGGGTTCAGGCAATACTTTCTGGGAACTTGATCTGCAAGCACGAACGCTGCATCACTTATCTGCTAAACCCCAGTTAGGTGGCCAGCATGATGAGTCTCTGAGCTACGATGACTGGAGAGAACACACTGTTCATCCGAATGATCTAGCATCTATGGACGGGGCCATGATCAAACATCTTGCCGGGCACAGCGATTTCTTCGAATCCAAGTACCGACTCCGGTCGGTAGATGGGGGCTGGACTTGGGTCCTGTCTCGCGGCAAAGTTATCGACCACGATGTGCATGGCCAAGCATTGTGGGTTATCGGGACCACCCACGATTTGAACCTGGATCTTGCCTTTCAACGCCAACAGACCATCACCAACCAGATCGTACTCAGCATGAGTGAGGCCGTAGTAGTCACTGATGCCAAGATGCAATTTATCTCAGTCAATCCAGCCTTTTACCATATTACCGGTTACTGTAAAGAAGATGTCCTTGGGCATACCACCGATTTGCTGAACTCAAGCAATCATCCTCCTGAATACTATGGCCGTATTAGACAATCGTTAGAACATAGCGGGCACTGGCAAGGCGAACTGTGGCAACAACATAAAAGTGGTGAAGCGTTCCTGGGAGCCCTCGAAATCCAGCGGGTTGGTGTCGGCCTGGGAACTGAGAACTACTATGTGGCGGTGCTTACGGACATCACCGAGCGCAAACGTACTGAGCAGGAACTCCGCTATCTGGCTAATTTTGACTCATTGACTGGATTACCCAACCGCAGTCTTCTGATGGACCGGCTAAGCGATGGCATCCTGCGAGCCCGACAGCTCAACCGTCGACTCGGGGTACTGTTTGTGGATCTGGATCGCTTCAAACATGTCAACGACGCTCTGGGCCACAGTGCGGGCGACCGAGTACTGATCGCCAGTGGCACACGTCTGCGCGCCAATATCCGGGATGATGACCAAGTGGCACGCCTTGGTGGTGATGAATTTGCCATCGTACTGGAACGCGTGGCCGAATCGAGTGATGCCGTGGAGGTTGCAAAGAAACTTATTCAGGCCTTTTCTGAACCACTGCTACTAGGCGATGGGCAGGAAATTTCTATCACTCCATCCATCGGCATTGCGCTGTTTCCAGATCACGCCGACGTACCCAGCGAACTGCTGAAGTATGCCGACATGGCCATGTACAAAGCCAAGGAGAAGGGCCGTAACACGGTTTCTGTGTATACCCGGGCTATGGATGCTGAAGTGCGGCAGCGAGCCGACATGATAGCGGGCCTGCAAAGAGCCATGCGTCTCGACGAGTTGTATATCGTTTACCAACCCAAGTTTGATCTTGATTTAGCCCGCGTTACCGGCGTCGAAGCTTTGTTGCGTTGGAATAGCGCCGAATTTGGGCAGATTCCACCTACTGTGTTTATCCCCTTGGCAGAGGAAGTAGGTTTGATTGACGTGTTTGGAGAATTTGTGCTTACCCGTACTTGCCAAGATCTCCGCCGCTGGCAAAAAATGGGCTTAAGCAAACTCACCGCTGCCGTCAATGTCTCGGCCATGCAACTGGGGCGGGGCAATCTTGCCAAGCGCCTATACGATATTCTGGCCGAACAGGGCGTCGCTCCTGATCAAGTAGAAATTGAATTGACCGAAAGTATGCTGATGGCCAATCCCGAACGTTCCCTGACCATACTCAATGAAATCAAGGCCGTTGGCGTAACCCTGGCAATTGATGACTTTGGAACGGGCTATTCCTCACTAGCCTATCTGCAACGACTACCCATCGACACACTGAAGATCGACCAGACTTTTGTTAGTCGGGTCACCTTCAATCCAGATGACGAAACCATACTTGCCGCAATCATCTATATTGCCCATTCACTCGGCATGAACGTGGTGGCGGAAGGTGTGGAAACCGCTGAGCAACTCGATTACCTTCGCGAAAAGGACTGTGATTCGATTCAAGGCTATCTGATCGGCAAACCGATGACGGCAGATCTGCTGCCCACCTTTTTACGACAACCCATTGACCTGAAGGCCGGCCCTGCCTAAAGTCAGATTCATGAATAATCCCGATACAATACGTGCCGAGTTGGAAAAGCTGCATACACTGGCTGAACAATTGATTGAGCCACTGCGTCGTATCCATGTAGAAAATCAAAGTCTGCGGCACAGCCAAGAACAACTTGCCGGTGAGCGGGCCCGACTGATTGCTCGTAACGAAATGGCCCGTACTCGTGTCGAAGCAATGATCCAGCGGCTCAAAACCCTGGAACATCCGAAGTCGTCATCATGAATGTCCCACTTACTCAGCCCGTTCCTCTCCACCTTCTGGACCGTGAATTCATGGTGAGCTGTACTGAGGGCGAACGTGAAGGACTGCTGGCAGCGGCCTCCCTGCTGAATACCAAAATGCGAGAATTACGGACCGAATCACGCACCCTTGGCTTCGACCGTATCGCTGTATTAGCGGCCCTTAATCTGACCCATGAATTGCTGCAAATGCGTAGCCGTATGACTTCTCGTGACCAGGAAATTCTGCAAAGTCTTGGACTTCTTCGTAACAGACTTGAAGTCGCACTCAATGAATCCGTACAATGAGCTTCGTTCCCTGCGGTGTCCGACAGCACGTCTCTACTATTTGCCTTGTTCCTAATGAACGACTCAGGGTCGGCTGCGTGGTATCCAGTGTGCATAGCCGCAATAGCGGTAAGCCTAATGGGTACCTCGACCTTCCCACCTGATCCCCCGGATCAAGGTCGTATGGCGTGCATCGACATCGCGGAGAACGTCCATTGTGAACATGCCCCGGCCTTCCCCTGACCTAGCACGGAACCCATTACGCACCCACATGCGCAGCAGACGTCGGGGTCTCAGTGCCAGCCAACGTCTCGACGCAGCACAGGCTCTAGCCGAACAGCTCAAACAACTACCCAGGCTGGTTGAGTCATGTAAATTTGCCGGCTATTGGGCCTGCGATGGTGAGCTACCATTGAATCTTGCGGTTGCTTCGCTGTGCGCACATGGCAATGATTATTATTTACCGGTGCTCGACGGTCCACGCACGCTGATTTTTGCCGCTTGGAATCAGCACATACCATTGCATACCAACCGCTATGGAATACCCGAACCCCAGGTCGACTCTTCACAACACATCGCTGCAGCAGAACTCGATCTGGTGCTGTTACCGCTACTTGCCTTTACCCGCCAGGGGATGCGATTGGGCAGTGGTGGAGGGTTTTACGATTCAAGCTTCAAATTTCTCCAGCAGCGCTCCGGCCCTGCAAAACCCCTTTTGGTCGGGATTGGCTACGCCTTCCAGGAGGTCGATGCGGGACACCCGGCCTTGCACCGAAACAGCTGGGATGTGACGCTCGATTACATGCTTACTGATTCCGAATGTATTGAATGCCTAGTCTGAGACGGCCATGCGCTACTGGTTGATGAAATCTGAACCACACGCCTTTTCTATCGACGACCTGGCTCGTAACAAGATAGAACCCTGGGATGGGGTTCGAAACTACCAGGCCCGCAATTTCATGCGCGATGGAATGAGCATTGGCGATGGCATCCTGTTCTACCATTCCAATTGCCGTGGTCCCGGTGTGGTGGGTCTGGCCGAGGTCGCCAGTACGGCCTATCACGACCCTACCCAGTTCGATGTCAACGACATGCATTACGACCCGAAAAGCCACCCTGATGCACCCCGTTGGTACTTGATCGACGTTGCTTTTATCCGAAAATTAAAGCGCATCGTCACTTTGGCGGAGCTGAAAAATGATTCCAGCCTTGGCGACTTTGCCTTGCTCCGTCGCGGTAATCGGCTCTCGGTCCTACCGGTGAGTAGCGCGCAATGGTCTCATATTCTGTCGCTTGAATAGACGAACCCTACAAGGATCCCCTATGAACACTGCCGAAATGCAAAAACGCCAGGCCGCTGCAGCTGCACTGACTCATGTTGAGGACGGCATGGTCGTCGGCGTAGGAACCGGATCGACAATACGCTATTTTATCGATGGCTTGGCCGGCCTACGCTCACGAATTGAAGGTGCTGTTTCCAGCTCGGAACAAAGCAGTGCCCTGCTGCGGGCTGCGGGTATCCCGGTGCTCGATCTCAATGCAGTCGGGCCCATTCCCCTCTATGTAGACGGTGCCGACGAATGTGACCTTTCCCGGTGTTTGATCAAGGGTGGTGGGGGAGCGCTGACCCGTGAGAAAATCATTGCCGAGGCGGCGCAAACCTTTATTTGCATCATCGATGCCAGCAAACGTGTCGACATGTTGGGCCGTTTTCCCCTACCGGTAGAGGTGATTCCAATGGCCCGCAGCATGGTGGCACGACAGCTGGTTGAACTTGGAGGTCAGCCGGTGTGGCGAGATGAATTCACCACTGACAATAGCAACTGGATTCTCGACCTATACGGCCTAAGCATTCGCGAACCTGAAGCCCTTGAGAATCGCATCAACCAGATCCCCGGGGTTGTGAGTGTCGGGCTGTTTGCGAGGCGCCGCGCCGATCAGGTTATCGTTGGCGGTACGACAGCCACTCGTTGACTGTTACCCATTGTCACGGGGCTGAACCGGTAGGATAGTTCGGAAATCTGCTGCGTGGTCTCAATGACTGCGTTGCTCTGAAACCCGCACCCCACCCATCTTGTGGATAGGATGCCAAAATTGGTCTGTGGTTCCTGGCTACCGAGTCCGACACCACGAATTTCCTATATATCCTTTAGTCTGTGAGTGTTTTAATCCCCCCTGGCGGCAAAGCTGCCGCAGCAAGCTTGGGGTTGCTGCGTAGCAACTCGATCTCATCAGCCAGAATATGCGCGGCCTCCTGCAACATTTCATCGGGACGCTGATCTTGCCGCCGCTGCCGAGCCAGATTTTCTGACACACTTCGCTCACCGGGTAACAAGCCATCATCTGCCTTACGGCGATTATTGTGCTGTGATTTAGCCTTGCTTATAGTTGCTTGATTATCATCAAGATGCACAGCAGCCTCAATCTTCTTCTCTTCGGCCTTGAATGCAGCCTGCCGCTTTTCAAATGCCTTGCGCTGTTGATCCCGGATCGTGTAGTTCAGGGAGATTGAGGTCTCGCCTTGCAACTTACGAACACTAGCCAGTTCTTTGAGCATCAGCTGCCAAGAAGGGTTGTGGACGATATGCTTTTCATGTTCGCGGCGCAGGATCGGCAGCAAAGAGGTCAAATTGGCTACCTTAGTGTAATGAGCGGGTGGAATATGACTCCAGGGTAAAGCGTAAGGATTACTTGATTCTCCAAAATCTTTAGGATTGATGGTTTCGGGAAATATAATATCCGGCTGCACTCCCCTAAGCTGAGTTGAGCCTCCATCAACCCGAAAGAACTCAGCGATGGTCATTTTTAATTCACCATATTTACTACTTGGAGGGCTGGCCAGTCGGTTCAGGTTAATCAGTGTCTGTACCGTACCTTTCCCGTAAGTGTTGTGACCAATGATTAACGCCCGGCCATAATCCTGCATCGCAGCAGTGAAGATTTCCGAGGCCGAGGCTGAGCTACGATTTACCATAACTGCCATAGGCCCATTCCAGACCCGCGTCTCATCGCTGTTCTCTACCTCGATCTGGCCCCTGTTGTTGCGCACTTGTACCACCGGCCCCTTACCAATAAACAGTCCAGACAGCTCAATGGCTTCACTCAGCGAACCCCCACCATTATTGCGCAGGTCAATGATGATCCCGTCAACTTTTTCCTTTTTTAATTCAGCAAGTAATTTCGCTACATCGCGGGTTGCGCTACGGTAGTCGGGATCACCCCTTCCCCGGGCTGCAAAATTCTCGTAAAAAGCGGGTAGATCGATTACCCCAATGCGGATTACCCGGCCCTGTTTATGAATAGGAATAATCTTTTTCTTCGCAGCCTGGTCTTCAATGGTAATTTTCTTACGAATAATCGTGATTGATTCATGCTTTGCCGCAACCCCCGCGTTAGCAGGCAGAACCTGTAGCCGAACCACCGTATTCTTCTTACCACGAATAAGGGCTACCACATCATCGATACGCCAGCCAACTACATCCACCCACTTGCAACTCTTACCTTGTGCTACAGCAGTAATACGATCGCCGGCACGTAGCGACGACCGGGACGCCGGGCTGCCGGGAATGATTCGCCTAATAGTCGTGTATTCATCACGACGCTGTAACTCAGCTCCAATTCCATCCAGAGAAAGCTTCATTGCAATATTAAAGTTCTCACTGGCTCGTGGCCCAAAATAATTACTATGTGGATCGTTTGACCTTGCATAGGCGTTCATGAATGTCGAAAATACGTCCTCGCTATCGATCTCCTGCGTCGTATTGAGGTAGTTGTTGTAGCGCGTATCCAAAATCTTCTGGATCTCTTTGACGCTCTTACCGGCAAGTTTGAGACGCAGCCAATCATTTTTTACTCTTTTTTGCCACAGCTGATCGAGAACGGCTACATTGGCGGCCCAGGGGGCCTTGGATCGGTTAACATCCAGCCGCTCCTTGAGCTTGAAGTTAAAAATTCCTCTCTTAACTAATCTCTTGGCGTAGGCAATACGTGCCTCGACACGCTTTTCATATACCGCAAACATTCCAAACGGGTCTTGCAACTGACCGCTCCAGATATCATTGGGTAACCGTGAAACAATCGGTTGGAACGAAGCGATGTCCTGAGCAGTGAAAAAGACATGGTCTGGATCCAGCGCTCTCAGATAGCTGGTGAAAATACGCCGGCTCATGGTCTTATCGAGAGGCAGAGCTTCATAGGCGGACTGTGTGAAATAAGAAGCTGCCAATCCCGAAACCTTGGTCTGGATATGGCTAGGTTTTAGGGGCCTCTTAGCGAATTCGCCCTGAGCAACCCGGCTTGGTAATACACAGCTAACCGTAGATATGACAGCCGGAGTAACTTGTTTGGCTTGTTGCGCAGCATCTACCTGCGTCAAAGGTGCCAGCAGCAAAAAACCTAGTGCCAACAAAACTTTATTCATAGAGCACATACGATTTAATCAACCTCAACATAGCCGGCGGACTGCACTTATGCATCCGCATGATAGGAAAAACACACCAACGAGTCGGAAGCAACCCGGTGAAAACTCATAGCCATTGCTTCCTCATACCAATACCAAAATGCACTAGGTAATGCCCGCTGTTGCCCTGCGAAAGTTTACTGTGGATCCAGGTCGTAGTCGCAAACGTGGCCCGCGCATCGGTATAGATGCCGGAAGTTTCGTTCTTAAGATCGACGGCTTGGCATACTTCTTGGGCTGGATTCATACGACGTTTGATTCCAAGGCCGGCTCGGGAAGGATGCTGGCTGAATCCTGAACTTGCAAGCTGAACTGATGGCACAGTCTGTCGACCAGAACACTAGCAACAATGCCGAGATCCGTGGGACCACCCAATTCGCTGAGCTGGGTAATCTCAAGGCCACGATAGCCGCAGGGGTTAATACGATGGAAGGGTTCCAGATCCATGTTCACATTGAAGGCCAAACCATGGAAACTGCAGCCACGACGAATTCTTAACCCCAAAGCAGCAATCTTCTCCTGCTCTACATAAACACCTGGGGCCCCCTGCTGACGCTGTCCTCTGATCTGCCATTGTGCCAGCGACTCGATAATGGATTGTTCAATACGCTGCACAAGATCACGAACTCCAACATGCAAGCGTCGTAAATCGAAAAGGGGATAGACAATGAGTTGGCCGGGACCGTGATAGGTAACCTGGCCACCCCGATCGACGTGGACAACGGGAATGTCGCCGGGGGCTAGAACATGCTCCCATTTACCCGCCTGGCCAAGTGTGAAGATCTGATCGTGCTCCAACACCCACAGTTCATCCATAGTTCCAGGAACTCGTGCGTCAGTGAACTCACGCATGGCCTCCCAAACCGGTAAATAAGCTTGCCGGCCAAGAAAACGAATCAGTAGAGGATGGGTGGATGGCATCGAAAGGTCAAACCGCTGTTGGTGAAACACGGCAAACTTTAAGTGTACTCTGGTTATTGGACAAACCGCTAGCACATAAAGCGGGATGCTGGCCCCCCAGGGAGTGGCCGCATAGGGAGCGGCGCTGGCAGCGGACAAGCCGACGCCCTGACCGGTGTCGATCAGGGCG
>QILI01000147.1 GCA_003233305.1 Mizugakiibacter sp. | reverse complement strand
AACGTGCCAGCGCTACCGCAATGCTCGCCTTATGAACGTCCAGACCCACATCAATGTTGCTAGAATCTCCCATAACCTGTCCTCCTCGATTCTGGCTCTGCGTGAAAGGTTTGTTTCTTAACCGCTAAGCGTAACCCACGCCTTTGAGGTTGGGCAGGCCAATCCATAATGTCTACGGTCCCGCCTACGCGGGAATAACGGATGGGTGGTAGAGCAAGTTTGCTCTATCACCGAGATCCGCAGTGAGGGGTTAGGCCAGTCACGTACAGTAACTGGTAGGGGGACTGGACAGTTCCATTGCCAGCTAGGAGGCCCAAAAGTGACAAACTGCACCCACCCATGACTGATGGCCCATAGGTGATTTCTGTTGTGCAATGCCGTTTATACTTTTGACCTTCTGCCAGGGGTAATAAGGGGAATAACTATGAATATATGCCGTCTATGGATAACCGGACTGGTACTGAGTCTGGTGATTCCAAGCGTGTCCCAAGCAACGACCAGTGCTACCAGCAGCCCTGACCTATACGGTCTGGCCAAGAGCAACGTACTAACCAGTGCATTACTGCCGGTCAAAGATTTTGCCAGGCAACCTACATTGCAAAACGCCAAGATGTCTCCCACAGGTAAGTATCTCGCCGTGGCCGTACGCAACGACCAGAACACCGGGGATGAGGTGAACTACCAGTTGGCAATCTTCGAGCTGCCAGGCCTCAAGGTTATGACGCGCTTGAAATTTCCTCCTAACACTCTTCCGGCACAGATATATTGGGTAAGCAACAAACGAGTGGTGATCTCCGAAGCTGTAAGTGGCGGCACCCTGGACCGACCACGAATGACCGGTGAACTTATAGCCCTGGATTACAACGGTAAACATCAGCGCATTCTCTACAGCCTGGCAAAACGTAGCGGTATCCGGGCCCAGCTCAACATGTTAGCTATGCCACGTGCCTTCCCGCAGATTGCTGGAATAACCAAGAATCGAGATGGGCATATTTATCTATCATTCTCACTGCGGGGATCAAGTGTCTCCAGCCACAACCTCGATGCCCGTCGCACCGAGCTATTTAATGTCGATACCGTTTCCGGTGAGCCCAAGAAGGTGGCCGAAATCAATCGCGGCAATATGAGATTTCTGATGCATGACGATCAAGCCTTGTTCGCTTACGGCATGGATGACAACATGATGCCGGTGGCCTACTCGCGCAACAGCCGGAGTGGTAACTGGAAACAGCTTCCCGTTGCAGCCGTTGGCAAAGTATTTCGTCCCATCATGGTCGCCCCGGATGGCAAGCATGTGTATGCCATGTACAGTGCCACAGGTGGGCCAACCCAACTGATTGAAACCAACTTCAATGGTGGCCAGCGCAAGATTCTGGCTAGCAATACCTTCGGTTCGGTCTCGAATATCTTCTGGGGTCCGCGAGATGATCTGCGACCCTTCGCGACTACCTTCAGCGGGGTTTTCCAGAATAGTCTGCCAAAAATCGACTACCTCAACAATAATAAATGGGCGCAGATTCAAAAGGTGCTGGCTGGGCAATTTACCGATCTATTTGTCGATTTTGCCGGTATGAGCCGTAACGGTTCGGTGATTCTGGTTCACGCTTACAACGGTCGGAACCCGGGGGTCTATGCGCTACTCGATACCAAGAAAATGCAACTCAAACCCCTGTTCCAATCTGAGCCATGGATCAACCCAGGCAAAATGGGCCCACGCACACCGATCCGCTTCAAGAACCGTGAGGGTATCGAACTGGCTGGATACCTGACACTTCCCGCAGGGGTCGCAGCGAAAAATCTACCTATGGTACTGATTCCCCATGGTGGCCCGATCGGGCCCAGCGATTCGTGGACCTTCGAGCCCGATGCCGCCTTCCTGGCCAGCCGTGGCTATGCGGTACTGCAGGTCAACTATCGCGGTTCAGGTGGACGCGGTATAAATTTTGAACGCTCCGGCTACCGCCAGTTCGGTACAGGCATCCAGTACGACCTGATTGATGGCGTCCACTGGGCCATCAATAAAGGGTATGCCAATAAGGATAGGATCTGCGTCTACGGTGGCAGTTTTGGTGGCTACTCTTCTCTGATGCAACCGATTTTGGCACCCAAGCTGTATAAGTGTGCCATTGACTATGCCGGGGTATCGGACTACATGATCGAATTTAATCGTAGCGATACCCGGCGCTTCCGTTCCGGGCGAACCTACTTCAAGGAGGCCGTCGGCAATGCCGCAGAGGCCCGGGCCATTTCACCGATCAATATGCTGAACCGCTTCAATGTTCCAGTACTGATCGCCCACGGTGGTGAGGATCAGCGGGTACCCATCCAAAATGCCGAAGAACTGCGGAGCAAACTTGAAACGATGCACAAACCCTTTGAGTGGTTGGTCTTCTCCAAAGAGGGCCATGGTTTCTACACGGAACCGCATCGATTGGCCTTCTACAAAAAAATGCAGGTTTTTCTCAAAAAATATCTTGGCCCAGGAACCCTGCCGGAAGATCAGGCGTCACCAACAACTCAATAAGTAATTGGCCCACACACCCGAACGCCCGGCACTGAGCCGGGCGTTTTTCTTTTGCGTCAAGATCTACGCCATAATCTGCTCAAGATCATTGGCTGGCCATGTCTATTCATGCAACGCCAGATCAAGCTGCCGGGCTGCCTTGACATCGTCGAGCCGGCGTAGCGGAGTTGTACGTGGAGCCTGCTTGAAGGTTTCCGGATCGGCCTCGGCCTGCTTGAGTAGCGTAGCCATAACCTCGACAAAGTGATCCAGGGTGTCCTTACTCTCGGTCTCCGTGGGCTCGATCAACAAACATTCGGGTACCAGTAGCGGAAAATAATTGGTCGGCGCATGAATATCGTGATCCAAAAGCGCTTTGGAAAAATCCAGGGCGGTAACCCCATACGCTTTCTTTTGCTTCTGGACACTGACAATAAACTCGTGACTGGCACGGCGCTCTGGATAAGCCAGATCAAAGCCTACCTCGGCAAGCTTTTTGGCCAGATAATTGGCGTTTAAAGTCGCGTACTCGGCAACCCGCCGCAGGCCATCACGACCCAACATGCGAGCGTAAACATAGGCACGCAGTAGTACCCCAGCATTCCCGGCAAAAGCGGAAAGACGACCAATCGACAGTGGGCGATCTTTCTTGCGTACCCAGCCGAACGTTCCAGCAGCATGTTTTTTAACCATGGGGATCGGCAAGAAGGGCTGCAATCGTGCTGATACGCCGACTGCCCCGGCTCCCGGTCCACCTCCTCCATGCGGAGTCGAAAAGGTCTTGTGCAGATTCATGTGAATGGCATCGAATCCCATATCTCCCGGACGGACCTTGCCGAGTATCGCGTTGAGATTGGCCCCGTCGTAATACAACAGCCCACCGGCCTCGTGAACCAACTGGGCAATCTCCTGAATATGCCGTTCGAATACCCCAATAGTGGACGGATTAGTCAGCATGATGCCAGCTGTTTTCGGTCCAAGAACCTTCTTCAATGCCTCAATATCGATATCGCCATCGGCCTTGGTGGGGACTTCCCGTACCGTGCCACCACACATGGATGCTGAGGCCGGATTAGTACCATGGGCCGCATCAGGCACGATGATCTCGCAGCGCTCGGCATCACCGCGATGGCGGTGATAGGCCATAATCATGGCCACCCCGGCAAGTTCCCCCTGGGCACCGGCCATCGGTGCCAGCGAGACCCCACCTTGCATTCCCGTCACCTCAGCAAGGATCTCCTGCAACTCGTGCATGCAGCGCATAAACCCCTGACTCATCGACTCCGGGGCATACGGATGTCGATTCAGAAAACCATCCTGCATAGCCAAGGTATGGCAAACACGTGGGTTGTATTTCATGGTGCACGAACCAAGTGGATAAAAGTTCGTGTCAATGGAGTAGTTCTTGCGGCTGAGATTGGTGTAGTGACGCACCACATCCAGCTCGGAAACCTCAGGCAAACCAAGGGGAGTGGTACGACGCATGGATACCGGAACATCGTCCGGTAAGTTACTTACGGGGGGGAGTTGCGCCATGGCACAACGTCCCGGCTTAGAATGTTCGTAGATCAGCATGGCACGGCGAGATCCAATGAGGGAGTTATACAACCTGTGTATCATGCCACAAGCCTTGTAAACGCAAATCCGGCGTTCTAGGTAACTTTGAGTGCTAAGCGTGCAAGTTTTCCTGGAGGAGCCCATCGGCTCCTCGTTATAAGGTAACCTTGGCCAACTTAATTAAGACGACCTGAACTGGTTACAACTATCGCAGCCTGAAAAATATCCATCCTGCCTGATTGTTCATCACCAATGGATCTCAAAAATTCATGAATACACCACCTATCCAGCCAGTATCACAGACGCGTTCGTTCACCACAGTATTTCTGATCGAGATGTGGGAGCGCTTTGGCTACTATGGCATGCAGGCGCTTATCGTCTACTTCATGGTGCAGCGCCTAGGTTTCTCCGATCGCCGAGCTACATTGGTATGGGGTGCGGCCGCCGCGCTGATCTATGTTGCACCCGCAATCGGTGGTTGGGTTGGTGACAAGTTTCTTGGCACCCGCCGGACGATGATACTCGGGGCCATAATTCTTGCTTTCGGCTACGCCATGATGGCTGTGCCCGGGGAGAATGTCTGGTTCCTGTTCGTCTCGCTGGGCATCATTGTGGTGGGTAATGGCCTGTTCAAACCCAACGCCGGAAACCTGGTTCGCAAGATCTACGAGGGTGATGACTCCAAGATTGACAGTGCTTTCACCATCTATTATATGGCAGTAAACATGGGGTCAATGGTCTCGATGATTCTTACCCCATGGATCAAGGATTACGTCAACTTACACTATGGCCATGAGCTGGGCTGGCATGCCGCCTTTGCGGTTAGTAGTGTGGGGCTCATGGTTGGCTTGTCCAATTATATGGTAATGCGCCACACCCTTAAGCATATCGGCTCAGAGCCGGATGAGCAGCCTCTGGATCTGCGTAAGCTAGCTATTGTGCTGCTGTTTGGTGTTATCGGAGTGTTTGTTTCAGCTTACATTCTGCAATACGAAACAGTGGCGCGAATCTTCGTGTACACGGCAGGCATCGCAGTACTGGGCATTTTCTTTTACCTGATATCCAACAGTAAAAAAAGTGAACGTGCCGGGTTAATCGCAGCTTTGGTGCTGACCGTACAGACAGTATTCTTTTTCATTTTCTATCAGCAGATGTCCACCTCGCTGAATCTGTTCGCACTACGGAATGTCAACCCCAGTTTTAATATCTTCGGAATCCATCTATGGGACTGGGCACCTGCACAATTTCAATCATTTAACCCAATTTGGATCTTTATCCTTAGTCCGATACTAGCCGTGATCTATAACACCGCCGGGCGTCACAGCAAGGACCTCTCAATCGCAGCCAAGTTTGCCTTGGGGTTTGCTGCAGTAGCGGGTGGATTCTTTATCTACAGTGCCGCCGGTCACTTCGCTGTAAATGGCAGGGCCTCGGCCTGGGTCATGGTCTGGGGCTATGGTTCGTCCTCACTTGGAGAACTGCTGGTCAGTGGGCTTGGTTTGGCCATGATCGCACGCTACGTTCCAGGACGTATGGGTGGATTCATGATGGGTGCCTACTTTGTTGCTTCCGGATGTGCGCAGTACCTGGGTGGCTTAGTAGCTGGATTCGCAAGTGTTCCGGACAAGATCAAGTACATTGTAGCGAACACATCCAACCCGATAATAGATCAGGTACGTACACAATATCCAAACATAATGTCGCTCAATCTAGATAACTTCAGAAGCTGGATACAAGGTGTCAAAGGAACGGTCAGATCTACAGCCGGAACCCAGCTCCCACCATTTGCCTCTCTGCCACAACACAGTCAACAGCTTTTGCAACAGTTCAATCAGCAGATGTATGACATCACCATGCCGATCTATACCAACCTGTTCTTCTGGCTCGGTGTGGCCGGTATTGCCTGTACTCTGATCGCTTTGGCAGTACTTCCACTAATGAAAAAATTGTCAGCTGAGCACTTCGTGCATAATATTGCTACGGAAAATCCACTACCGACCATCGGCACCGAGGAATAAGATTCGATAATGTTCTACGCTTGATGATTTATGCGCTCTACATAAATAGGTATCTCAAAAAATTGTAGCCAGCGGTTCGATGTAGTGCACGACCAGAGCATATAATCTTCGAGACCTATTAGATAGATAAGGAATGAGCGAGGCTACTACGTAGTAGCCGGACTCCATAATAAGTTTGTCGAGGCGCCCGAGTGAGTGGTGTTGCCTCCGGTTTGGGCTCGATTAACCATTGTAAATACTAAATACCAAGGAACCTCTAAAAACCATCACCAGCGAGCCAAGTGCAGGGAGTCACGAAGTAAGTAATGAGACCTATCAGGTAGATAGGTGAGGCGTGACCGAGCACACGACACCGCAATTGATTTGCGTAGTAGGTTTTAGAGGTTCCTCAGGTTTAAAGTCATCGGATCATTCCACATACTACTTTGAAACCCAACCATCACCTCAGATCAACGTTTCAGCTTGGACCCCATGCTTTGGTGGAAACCTTGGCGTGGCTGCGTCTGACCGCTATCGCCGGCCAGACCTTGACCGTGCTGGTGGTGGCCTATGGATTTCATCTTGCAATACCCATGACCTACCTGTTCTCAGGTATCGCGGTCCTGGGTTTGTTTGCTGCTTTTGCACAATGGCGGATACATCGTGCACGAACCGTCACTGAGAGCGAAGCAATTGCTCATATCGGTGTCGATATCGTGGTACTGGTCTACCTCCTGTATTGGACCGGTGGTGCCATCAATCCCTTTGTGGCATTATTGCTAGTACCTATTGCTATGGCTGCGATTGCGCTTTCACGCAAGGGTATCGTGATCGTTGCCAGCTGTAGCAGTTTGGCCTATTTGTATTTGTATTTTGAATACATTCCCCTACCACTTGTCTACTCAAGCCACTTCACCAATTTTCCGATGTTCGAGCTTGGAATGGCCGTGAGTTTCGCTATCACGGCCTCGCTACTGGGCGTTTTCATTACCCGTCTTGCCAGTGGATTGCGCCAGGGCCAGCGGCAATTGCAACAGGTGCGTGAACGTACTTTGCGCAACGAGGGTATCCTGGCCATGGCCACCCAGTCCGCTGCAGTAGCCCACGAATTGAATACCCCCCTGTCGACGATGCGCACCCTGATCGGCGAGCTAAGTCGAGAGCATGAAGTTCACCCACAATTGCACGATGATCTCGATCTCCTTGCCACCCAGGTAGAGCGCTGCCATCAGGGACTCAAGCGAATGGTCGAGACCGGAAAATTGCAACTTGAAATATCCCCTCTATCATTCAGTTTGGGTGGCTTTGTACAAAGCTGCCTGTCCCGATTCAGACTGTTGCGACCTGAAATAAAAATTCGTCTACAACTCTCTATCGAGTTGGCTGAGGAAACCTTGTACCTTCCTGCCGATGCCGAACATGCACTGATTAATCTGCTCGGTAATGCGGCGGATGCTTCAGCAGATACCGGACACAGCGAGATTGTTCTTAAAATATGCAAGGATCAACACTGGCTGGAATGGATCATCCGCGATCATGGACCGGGCTTCGGTACCCATCCTACGGATGCCTTTGTTCTAGGACAATCGGGGAAATCAAGTGGCCTCGGTATCGGCTTGGCGCTCAGCGAAGCTACTGTCGAGCGGCTACAAGGTGAACTGATTACCAGCAATCTACCTGAAGGTGGAGCGGAAATCCGTTTACGCCTTCCCCTTTCAGTAATAGGTGCCCATGCATGAACACCTCAGCCGAAAAAACCCAAACTTCCAAGTTGCTGATTATCGATGATGACGAGACCTTCAGTCGGGTACTTGCCCGTGCCATGAGCCATCATGGCTTTGAATGTTTCCAGGCCCAAAATATCCACTCGGCCTTGGCGCTGGCCAGTCAGGAGCAACCCAGCTACTGCGTTCTTGATCTCAAACTCGGTGATGAAAGTGGACTGCGGCTGATACCCCAACTGCTGGCCAAAGTACCCGAATTGCGGATTCTCCTACTCACCGGCTACGCCTCGATTGCTACGGCCGTGGAGGCAATTAAGCGTGGTGCCTACGACTATCTGGCTAAACCCGTGGATGCCAACCAGGTAGCCAGCGCATTACTGGATACACCAACCGGACAGATGGGAAACGAACCTCCCTTACTTGAAACTCCTCCCCCTTTGAAGCGACTGGAATGGGAGCATATTCAGCGAGTTTTGTCTGATACCTCAGGCAATATATCTGAAGCGGCCAGACGCCTTGGAATGCACCGCCGCACCTTGCAGCGAAAACTTTCCAAACGGCCTGTGAAAGAACGACCCAAACTGGACAAAGGCTAGGTCTAGCAATCCTGGCACGAAACAAGCTTCATAAAACCACACCTCGGGACAGCTAGGCAGCAGATTGCTTGTCGTCTGGAAATATGCGTAGGCCCTACGTCATCCCTGAACCACAGCACGTACCTAGACATCCCTGTTTGTAAAGCCCCGAACCGGGACAATTTATCAAGCCGCCTGCTGGGGAATGCTGCGATGGGTATGAGTTAGGTGGTTGTGTTCATCGACGTAAACCAGGGTCGGCTGGAAGCGCTCTGCTTCGGCCTCAGCCAGTTGCGCATAGGCAGCAATAATCACCAGATCACCGGGGGTGGCACGGTGGGCGGCAGCACCATTGATCGAGATGGTGCCAGAGCCTTCTTCAGCACGGATGGCATAGGTGACAAATCGCTTGCCGTTGCTGATGTTAAATACGTGTACCTGTTCGTATTCACGGATACCCGAGATATTCAGCAGACGTCCATCAATCGCGATGGAACCTTCGTAGTGCAACTCAGCGTGGGTGACCGTGGCACGATGAATTTTAGCCTTGAGTAATGTCAGATACATGGCAGCAAACATTGTCCAGATATGCTCAGAGTGAAGATTATAGCTGCACTGCACAAAAATGTGGTTATGACATCAAAACATACCGATGATCGGGTATGGAAGGTCCAGGAGCACCTTGAGAAACCGTAGCGAGTGGGACGTTCGCACCAGACACCAGATAGGCGAGGAGGCAACACGGCAATCGAGCCGTGCAGTGGGTTAAAAGATCTCCCCGGAACCCGCCCGCCGCTCAAGCATCAAACAAGAGATTGTCAATCAGACGAGTGCTACCCAGGTGCCCGGCGGCCAGACCAATCAAGCCGGTGCGGGCATATTCCTCGGGTTCAGTTAAATCTGTGGCACAGCGGATAACGATGTAATCAAGCTCAAAACCGGCTCGTTGCAAACGTGCCCGTGCAGCCGTTTCAACCACCGCACGCGTATGCCCGGAAAAATAATTGTCACGCATCCAACACAGCGTCGCATACATCGCCGGGGCTCTGGCACGTTGCTGTGCATTGAGAAACCGGTTCCGTGAACTCAGCGCCAGACCATCGGCTTCACGCTGGGTGGGTCCGGCCGCAATTTCAATCGGTAACGATAGGTCTTCAACCAGGCGCCGTATGATCTGTAGCTGCTGCCAGTCTTTCTCCCCGAAAACCGCATAGTCCGGCTGCACCAGATTGAACAGTTTACTCACCACCGTACTCACACCATCGAAATGACCCACCCGATAGATCCCTTCCAGGGTGCCACCAAGCTCCGGGACGCTCACCCGAACAGACTGCTCCAACCCGTAGGGATACATGGTCTCGACAGCCGGAAAGAACAGCACATCGCAATCTGTACCGCTCAAGCTAGCCTGATCGGCTTCGAAGGTACGTGGATAACGTGCATAGTCTTCACCGGAGTCAAATTGAGTAGGATTGACAAAGATGCTCACCACCACACGATCCGCACAATCGTGCGCCTTGCGTAGCAGAGAAAGATGGCCCTCATGAAGATTGCCCATGGTCGGGACGAAAGCCAGGCTCTGCCCTTGGGTTCGCCAGGAACGAATCACAGCCCGCAAGGTCGCAGTCTCTTGCACGGTTTGCATGGGTGTCAGTAACAGTGATCGGGGGTAGGAAAACGGCTGCTGCGGACGTCTTCGGCATAGGCACGAAGCGCCTCTTGAATGGACCCGTGATCGTGCAGAAAGTCCTTGCTGAAACGCGGGCGCTTACCCGGTGTAATACCCAGGATGTCATACAAAACCAGGATCTGTCCGTCGCAATCCGCGCCCGCACCAATTCCAATGGTGGGGATAACCAGTTCGTGAGAGATACGCTGCGCCAGGGTGGCCGGTACGGCTTCAAGAACCAGCAACGAGGCGCCTGCCTGTTGCACAGCTCGGGCCTCGACAAGCAGGTGCTCGGCGGTCTCTTCATCCCGGCCTTGCACGCGATAACCACCCAGTTTGTGTACCGATTGCGGAGTCAACCCCAAATGTGCACATACCGGTACTTCACGTTCAGCCAGGTGTTGAATGATCTCGCAGACCCAGCCCGCACCTTCCAACTTGACCATCACCGCTCCGCCTTCGGCCATCAATCGCGCCGACGCCTGCAGTGCATGCCCGATATTGCGATAGCTCATAAACGGAAGGTCAGCCACCAGCATGCTGGCCCGTAACCCACGACAGACCATCGTACAGTGATAAACCATATCGTCGAGCGTGACCGGAAGAGTGCTGTCGTGCCCCTGTACAACCATACCCAGGGAATCACCCACCAACACCAGGTCAATACCTGCCACCTCAAGCTGGTGGGCAAAGCTGGCGTCATAGGCAGTCAAGGCGACGATCTTACGTCCCTCCCGTTTCATCACTTTTAGAGCGGGAACCGTGATCGGCTTACGGGCAATCGCTTGGGTTTCAACATACATGAATTTCTCCCGGCGGTTTTACATTATCCATGCTCAGGTGATCCCGGCTCAAGAGCAGCCGCCACCGGAACACAGCCCGAATCATCAATGCGCGCCAGCAATTCGCTGATCGCCCCCAGACCCGGGATCTGCAACCTGGGCGCCAGTTCCGCAAGCGGTCGCAGCACGAAGGCGCGCTCGCCGATACGCGGATGAGGCACCTGCAGGCCGACAATGGCAATCGTAGCCTTCCCATACAGGAGCAGATCCAGATCCAGAGTGCGCGGACCGTAGCGTAACGGTCCACGAACCCGGCCATGTCGACGTTCTATCGCAAACAGTGCCTGCAGCAGATCCCCTGCTGTCAAGCTGGTTTCCATAGCAACTACAGCATTCAGATACGAAGGTTGTGGAACCGGCCCCCAGGGTGGGCTCCGATAGAGTCGTGAGCCTGCGAGCAGACGGCTACCAGGAAGTGCAGCCAGATCGCCGGCTGCCTGGCGCAACTGTTCCTCCGGATTGCCAAGGTTGGCTCCAAGGCCGATGTAGGCAGGTACTTTCATCTGCAATGATTACTTCGTCCAAACTCCAATCCTTGCCCCTCCAGGCAGCCGTATTGTTTTATCAGTCGGGACCGATACAAAACCAATCCGTGTTTCACCTCAATCGCCAGAGGGTGACGTGGATGGCTGCGGTTTATGCCGCCTGCGCCGGGGTCGGTACTTATGTGATTCCAGCGGCTTTCCAGGATTCGCGACCGTCTCAAGTTCCCTGCCCAGAGCTTTTGTATCCAGTATCTGAGCTTGGGTCCACCACGCTCCCAACTCGGCGATCTCGGTTGATTCCCATTCTCTGAGGAGAAGAAAATCATAGGCGGCACGAAACCGGGGATGGGCCAACAGACGTTTCACCCGGCCTTTGCTACGTTGCCCGAAGCGTGTCTGTAAAGCCCACATGTCCTCCATCATCAGACTGAAACGTCTCGGAATGGAGACATGCTGCGCCTGGGCCTTGAGTGCTTCGCGTACCGCCTGATCCCAAATAACGGTTCTTGGCAAATCTACCGATTCGCGTTCTCTGAACCTTTCGCGGACATCCCCCCAAAGGAACACGGCAAACAGAAATGCCGGAGTAACCGGCCTACCTTCGGCAATACGCGTATCGGTGTTGACCAGAGCCGCCTCAATCATTTTCCGTAATGAACCATCCGTATCCTGAGTAAGAGTGGCCACCATCCCAGGAAGCAAATACCGAAGTAAATCATAGTGTTCGAGAAGATGGAAACTGGCTTCGGCCCGGCCAGACAGAAAAAGTTTCAGACACTCCTCGAACAAGCGGGCGGGAGCGACATCCTCGAGCAACCCACCCAATTCCCGGAGCGGGGCTTCGCTAGGTCGGGCCAAGTGAAAACCCAGCCGGGCTGCAAACCGCACCGCACGCAACATCCGTACCGGATCTTCCCGATACCGGCACTGGGGATCACCAATCAGATGCAGCACACCGCGCTGCAAATCCTCAAGACCGCCTACATAGTCACGTACACTGAAGTCGGCAATATCGTAATAGAGCGCATTGACACGAAAATCGCGCCGCAAAGCATCCTCTTCGACCGAACCCCATACATTGTCACGAAGAATCCGTCCATTGACGATTTCGCGATCCCCATCCCCATGTCCACGAAAGGTGGCCACTTCGATAATCTCGGGGCCAAAAAACACATGAGCAAGCCGGAATCGTCGACCGATCAACCGACAGTTCCGAAATAATTTTCTCACTTCCTCGGGCGTCGCATCCGTGGCTACATCGAAATCCTTGGGGTGACCTCCGAGCAACAGGTCACGCACAGCTCCGCCTACCAGCAAGGCCGCGTAGCCTGCTTCATGCAGACGGTAAAGCACTCGCAATGCCGCTGAACTGAGGTTTTTTCGGGAAATGCAATGCTCAGCACGGGTAAGGACATGTGCCGTGATCGCGGATTCTTCCTGTGCGGTTTTATTCAAACGATATTTCCTTGGCGCCGCTTGGCTTACAAATATTGCCGGGCTCGGTGATCCCGCTATACTAACGCCTCTTCGATATGCCACGCTCCCTTCGTCTAGCGGTCCAGGACGCTGCCCTCTCAAGGCGGAAACACGAGTTCGATTCTCGTAGGGAGCACCATTTTACCAACCGCCGGGTTACAACCGGCCTCAGTTTGCGTCTCCAACCATGACCTTTGTCGTTACTGACAACTGCATTAAATGCAAATACACCGACTGCGTGGAAGTCTGCCCTGTCGACTGTTTTCACGAGGGCCCTAATTTCCTAGCCATTGATCCGGAAGATTGTATTGACTGCACCCTGTGCGAGCCGGAGTGCCCGGCCAACGCGATCTTTCCAGAAGATGACGTACCTGCCGGGCAGGAAGGATTTATCGCCTTGAACGCCGAGCTGTCCAGGATATGGCCGGTACTCACTGAATGTGTAAAGCCGCCTGCCGATGCTGAAGAATGGGACGGCAAACCCAACAAACTGCCTTTACTGGAACGCTGAACCGCTGCAGCCCTTGTCTTAAGCGGGTGGCTCCACCCCCGCGGCGTCACCCATTTACGGGCGCTCTACGCCGTAGGTGCCTGCGACAACCCGTTCCACTGCAACAATTTCACCTTGAATCCCGACTCTGGATGGGGGATGACAAACTTTGTTGCGGCAGCTACACCCGGTTCTTGCCATACCCGTGCAAATAGGGATCAATGTACGCACATCCCCGTTTTCGCCATTCCCACGCAGGCGAATCCAGTAAAACAAGTCGTGACCACGCAGTGGGCATCTGATCTTTGTTGATAACCACGCATACGAAACCAATCCCCGCTCAACGACCATACGCAGGTTCCCGGGTCAACGCCCGGGGTGACGAGATTTTTGGCGGCGTCTTAAGGGTTAGTTGCCGGCAAGCCTAGCTGCCAGCAACGTTGCAACTTTACTAACCGCCTTGCCTGGACCCTGCAGGACGACTTTACTTTGCTTGCCGTCAGCCTGAATTTGCACCTTGACGGTCGCTCTAACCCAGCTTACCTGGTGATGAGAAAAGACCGAAAAGATGCGACTGAAGAAACCCCGGCTTTCGGGTTGTGTCTTTCCCTTGGTCTTGACCTCGATCTCATATCGATGCGCACTGGTGTCACTGGCCGTGACCGTACCCACATCGCCGCGTTGTAAAGCCATCCCTACCCGGCGGTAGACACTGTCGGGGGTATCACTAAACACCAGTGATTTAGAAGTGGCCGGCCCGCCAGGAATACTCACAACGGTCTCGGCCGTTCCATTGCCAATACCCGGGGGCATACCATTATTGTCAACGGGAATTTGGCTTGCACTTGCGGAAACATCCGCCACATGCATCGCTGCGGCACTAGATGGAACATTCATTCCGGGTGGCATTTTAAGCGATTTTTCCTGTTGTGCTTGAGCCCAAGGTTGCGCACGCGAACGCAGCAAGCTACATCCAGAAGCCAAGGTGGTAAAAACAACAAGACAGATCAGCAACAAGCGTTTCATAGGGTTGTCCAGATTCGGTTAGGGGTGATCGGGTAGACTGCGCAAGGTCTGTAAAATGTCACGCAGACGTTTGCGTTCAGGACCCGGTTCAAGCTCCACCATGGGTAATCGCAGCGTGGCGCCGGTGAGTCCTAGTTCGGCCAGCCCGGCTTTGACCGGGATGGGATTGGGGGCGCAATTCAGCGCTTCGATCAGCGGTTCAAGTACCGCATACAATTCAGCCACTTTGGGTACATCTCCAGTCAGTGCCGCATCGCACAAGGTTCTGAATACCCGCGGCACAAGATTGTTGACTACGGAGATGACACCATCAAAACCGGCCAGCATGGCCTCGTGTGCGCTCCCGTCGTCGCCGGAAAGTACCACAAAATCCTCATTGGCCAGTGCTGCAACCGCGTGAATCCGTTCATGATCACCTCGTGCCTCCTTGAGACCAATGATACGCGGGTGATTGCACAGCCCTGCTACGGTGTCGGGCTGCAGGTCACAACCCGTTCTGCCCGGCACGTTATACAGCACCAGTGGTAGATCACTCTGATCTGCAACGGCCAAATAATGCCGCCGCAAACCTTCCTGTGTAGGCCGGACGTAAAAAGGGGTCACCACCAACGCAGCATCGGCACCCAATTCTAAGGCCCGGCGCGTGAGCCGAATTGTTTTAGCGGTTCCGGCTTCGCCGGTGCCTACCACAACCGGTACCCGACCGGCGACCTGTTGCACAGCAGACCCCAGCAGGCGTTCCCACTCCCTAGGTTCGAGCATATGGGCTTCACCGGTCGAACCGGCTACAACCAACGCTTGCGTACCTGAACTGAGCTGGTCTTCTATGAGTCGGGAGAACGCGTCGAGGTCAAGCGTGCCCGTACAGGCAAACGGGGTGGCCAATGCACAAATGCTGCCGGAGAGTCGCACTACTGAATCCATCACTGCTGAATCTGTTGATGTTACTTGCGGGTTTGCAGGACAGGCAAGTAAGCTCGTTCACTTTAGTGCGTAATCGGACCATCTGAGCGTGCGAGAATCAAATTGAACCAGACCAAGCACCATTCCGGACACGAAAACCAGCTTCTGATCCAAACGCTGACTCCGGCGGTTAAATCGTCGTTACCAACACTGGTACGCAAGATCGCCGATGCCGGTTGTTCCTTGATCGATGCACGAGCCAACACCCTGGGTGCCGATCTGGGTACTGAATTGCTTGCCCAAGGCAGCTGGGATGCTATCGCCAAGCTTGAAACGACCATAGCTCGCCTCGCCCGCGAGATGGAACTGCATCTGACCATGTATCGCACCAGTCCGCGCCCACCACAACGGCACCTGCTGCCCTATATGGTGGAAGTGGTCTCAGCTGATCGACATGGGGTACTCGCGGAACTGCTCGACTTCTTCGTCGTCCGCAAGCTCAGCATCGAACAGCTTGCCTCACAACGTTACCAGGCCATACAGACCGGTGCGGAAATGTTTTCCGTGCAGGTAACCCTGGGTGTTCCAGATGAAATTCATATTGCCGCACTGCGCGACGAGTTTCTTGAATTGTGTGACAGTCTCAACCTGGATGCGGTCATGGAGCCCATCAAGTTTTAAGCTTTGTTGCTAACCCTCATTGTTATTGAATGGAACTTCCCAACGCCTTCCCATTTTCTGAACACGGTTCCCCTAGCAACAGCCTGGTTGCCTTGGCCGAAAACTTCGGACAAGCCTTCCATCCCGCCTCGACCGCCCGCTGAGGAGTCCAGTGCATGACCCGTGACAAACGCATTTACGTTCTTGACACCAACGTACTCCTGCACGATCCAAGCTCGTTGTTCCGCTTCGAGGAACATGATGTGTTTATTCCCATGCGGGTCCTCGAAGAGCTTGATGAAAAAAAGAGCGGCAGTTCCGAAATTGCCCGCAATGCCCGCCAGGTCAGCCGCTTTCTCAACGAACTTCTGGAACACAATCAGTCTCTCGATATCGCTGCGGGACTACCTCTGCTAGAACCTGCCGCACTGAATCTCGGCCATCATTCCCTGGGCCGACTCTGGTTCGAAACCCGTACCGGTAACAGCCGCGGCAAGGCCGACAACGAAATCCTTGCTTCCGTCATATCGCTGCGTGAGGCCCACCCGGATGATTCTGTAATACTGGTCAGTAAGGATAATAACCTGCGCATCAAAGCCAGGATTACCCACATCCCGGCTGAGGATTACGAGAATGACCGCGCCCTGACCGATCTGGCCCTGCTCTATACCGGCCAAAGCCAGTTGCCCTCCGACTTCTGGGAACGCCATCCCGAACTGCGCTCCTGGACCGAACAAGGCCGTACTTGGTACGAGCTGAATCTCACTGCAGACGAAACCTGGCATCCACAGCAATGTCTGTATCTACCCGGCGACAACAGCGTCGAACTGCGGGTACACAGCCTTGATGGAGGCCAGGCCAGACTGGTGTTGCTGGATGATCACGGCCACGGTAAACATGCAGTATGGGGCATCACCGCACGCAATCGTGAGCAGAATTTTGCTCTCAATGCCTTGATGGATCCGGAGGTCGATTTCGTCACCCTGCTGGGTACTGCGGGAACCGGCAAGACTCTGCTCACCCTTGCTGCCGGCTTGGCCCAGGTCATGGATCAGCAGCGTTACCGCGAAATCGTCATGACCCGGGCCACGGTCCCGGTTGGCGATGACATCGGCTTCCTGCCCGGTACCGAAGAAGAGAAGATGACCCCGTGGATGGGCGCACTCACCGACAACCTTGAAGTTCTGGCTAATACTGAGGAAGGAGGGTCCTGGGGGCGGGCCGCTACCAACGATCTGCTGGCTTCGCGGATCAAGATCCGCTCCTTGAACTTTATGCGTGGACGAACCTTTCTTGGACGTTACCTGATTCTCGATGAAGCACAAAATCTGACTCCCAAACAGATGAAAACCCTCATCACTCGTGCCGGCCCGGGGACCAAGATCGTTTGTCTGGGGAACATCGAACAGATCGATACGCCTTATCTCACCGAAACCAGCTCGGGTCTGACCTATGCCGTGGATCGCTTCAAGGACTGGCAACATGCGGCCCATGTAACTCTGCGCCGAGGTGAGCGATCACGGCTGGCCGATTATGCTTCCGAAGTGCTTTGAACAGCGCCAGACTTCGGCCAAGAAGGCGATAATGGCCCCCCTTCATACCGAGTGACCCGTGCACTATGCCCCTGGCCTCTCCCCCACCACCTGTAGCATTGACCATTGCCGGTTCGGACTCCAGTGGTGGGGCGGGTATCCAGGCTGATCTAAAGACCTTCCAGGCCCGGGATGTTCATGGCACCTGTGTGATCACCGCAGTGACCGCACAGAACACCTGCGGAATTGAGGCCATCCACCACATTCCCTTACGCCATATTCGTGCCCAGATCGAGGCAGTGTTTGCAGATTTCCCCGTCGCCGCAGTCAAGACCGGGATGCTGGGTCCAGCACGTAACGTGTCGCTGATCGCCAAACAACTCGCCCTGCACCCAGACGTTCACCTCATCGTCGACCCGGTAATGATCGCTACCAGCGGCGCCCGGCTCCTGGATGAAGCAGCCATCACGGTAGTGCGCCAGCAATTGATTCCCCTGGCCGAGATACTTACGCCCAACCTGCCGGAAGCTGAGGTTCTCACCGGGCGTCGTATTCATAATCAACGTGACGCCAAAGCGGCCGCCGACGAACTGCGTGATATGGGTGCACGCGCCGTCCTGCTCAAGGGTGGACATGGACATGGACATACCGTCTACGACCGCCTATACGATGATCGAGGCAGGCAGGTTTTTGAACATCCCCGCCTCCCCGGTATGGCTCATGGTACCGGTTGCACACTGGCTGCAGCACTGGCCGCGGAACGCGCCAAGGGCATTCCCTTGCGGGAAGCCTGCCGGCACGCCGTCACTTATGTGCAAGACGCGCTACGCCAAGGCTACCGGTTGGGCCACGGTGGGCTTACCCTGCTCCGCTCCTGAGCCTATGAGCTCACCACACCGCTGTTTTCTGGCCATGGAACCCGATATAGCCACCCGTACGGCTCTGGCCAGGCTGTGCCCGCACGGCGATAGCAACTGGCAAGCGCTTGGCCACGATAGCTTGCATCTAACCTTGCGCTTTTACGGCCGTATCGATACGGCACGTGTGACCCAACTCGGCAACAGTCTGGAGCAACTGGCACGACCCTTGCCCGAACTGCAACCCGCAGGAAGCCTGCTGCTCCCCAAGCCGGATCATGCCCGGATATGGGCTCTGCGCTATGCACCGACGCGAGTATGGTGCCAACTCGCCGATGCGGCCGAACAGCAGGCCCAGGACTTGGGGTTTGCCGCAGAACCGCGTCCATGGCTGCCTCATGTAAGTCTGGCCCGAGCCCGCAGCTCCGCAATCCTCCCATTTCCCGAACCGGTTCTGGCGACTGAGGGTCCATGTTTCAGGGCCGCAGCCTTGTCCCTACTTGAAAGTATTCCAGACCCGGAAGGCAGGCGTTACCGGCGTTTGGCATGCTGTTTCCTCACAATTTCCATACAAGATGGGCCAACGTGACTTTCGGCACTATCGCCAAGCCAACCTGGGCGCCAAGGTTGGCGGTGAAATTCTGTTTTATCCTGTATCGCTCAATACCCACCCTCTACGGAGAGACCATGAAACGACTGCATCTTCGACCTGCCATTCTGACGCTGAGCATGGCGCTGAGTTTTGGCGCGAACGCTACAACATCCAACACCGTCTTCAACGTCAAACAGTTGGACAACAAGGTGAGTGCCTGCGTCAATCTCAACCAGTTTGTCAACGCCAAATGGATCGCAGCCAACCCCATTCCGGCCGATAAGACCCGCTGGGGCGCGTTTGATGAGCTGCGCGAAAAATCGCTCAAGGTACAGCACCAGATTGTCGAAGCGGCAGCCCAACACGCCAATCAGGCTAAATCCGGCTCGATCGTACAAAAAATCGGCTGGCTCTATGAAAGTGGCATGAATACCGTCGCCATCAACAAAGTCGGTATCAAACCGCTGCAGCCCGAACTGCAGGCGATCAACCAGATCATGACCCAACCGCAACTACTGGCCTACATCTATCAAAGCTTTGCTAAAGGTCAGGGTGGCTTGTTCGCCTTCGGCGCCGGCGCTGACTACAAGAACGCCAAAATGCAGATTGGCTATGCCTTCCAGGGCGGTCTGGGCCTACCCACCCCGGCTTATTACAGCAAGCCCACCCACGCCAAGATTCGCGCGGCCTATCGCAACTACATGCAGAAACTACTGGAATTGAGCGGCGTACCGGCCAGTCGCGCTACCCGTCAGGCAGGCTGGATCATGGCCTTTGAAACCCGCCTGGCCCGATCTTCACTGAGCCGCCTTGAACTGCGCAAACCGCTCAACCAGTACCATTTTGTTAGCGTAGCCGAGGCAGACAAGATCACCCCCAACTTTTCCTGGCAGAAATTCATCGCAGCGCAGGGAGTCAGTGTGGGTAAAGGCTTTTCGCTCTCCCAGCCGAAGTTTTTCGCCGAGCTCAGCCGGATGATTGCTGAAGTGCCGGTCTCACACTGGCGCGCCTATCTGCGTTTCCATGCTCTGTCCGCAGCGGCTCCTTATCTCTCAAAGCCATTTATTCAAACCCGCTTTGACTTCTACAACAAGACCCTCAATGGTCAGCCGCAGATGCGGCCCCGCTGGAAACGGGTGCTGGGCACTATCAATGGCCAAATGGGTATGGCTTTGGGTGAGCTCTACGTGGCCAAGACCTTTTCTCCCGAGGCCAAAAAACGCGCTATAGAAATGGTCAATAATCTACATATCGCTCTCCGGGAACACATCGAGAATGTTGCCTGGATGAGCTCGGCTACCAAGGCCAAAGCCATGGAAAAATGGCAGTCTCTGCTACCCAAAATCGGTTACCCCAACCACTGGCGCAGCTGGAATGGTCTGAGAATCCAGCCTGACAACTACTATGCCAATGTCGAACGGGCGACCCGCTTCAACTATGACTTTGATCTTGCCAAGATTGGCAAGCCGACCAATCGTCAGGAATGGGGGATGACTCCGCAAACCATCAACGCGTACTACAACCCGACCAACAACACCATCAACTTCCCGGCCGCGATCCTGCAACCACCGTTCTTCTATGCCAACGGTGATGATGGTATCAACTACGGTGGAATCGGTGCGGTCATCGGTCACGAAATGACTCACGGCTATGACGATCAGGGCAGTCAGTTTGATGCCCAGGGTAACCTCCACAACTGGTGGACCAAGGCCGATCGCAAGGCTTTTAATGCCCGTACGGCCAAACTGGTCAAACAGTTTGACGCCTATTCGCCCCTGCCTGGCTTGCATGTCAATGGCAAACTCACTCTGGGTGAGAACATCGCCGATCTCGGTGGGCTGAATATTGCCTACACCGCCCTGCAAAATGTGATGCATGCCAAGCCCGGACTGGCCCGCGAAAAGATCAACGGCTATACCGAGGATCAGCGTTATTTCATGAGTTGGGCACGGGTCTGGCGCGGCTCGGTACGTCCGGCACGCGAAAAAGTGCTGCTGAATGTCGATCCCCATTCCCCGGCAGGATTCCGGGCCATTGGTGCGCCATCGAATATGCCGGCGTTCTGGAAAGCTTTTCACTGCAAGCCAGGCCAGCCGATGGTGCGCTCAGGCAGCAAAGACATCGTGATTTGGTAAATCTAACTATTACTACCGCTGGGGCGCTACGGCGTCCCAGCGGTAGATTTACCCCCACATGGGCACTCTTCGAAAATTGTAAGAAAACTGTATGACAAATACGGGAACAGAACCGTTGGACTGCGGTCAAAGCTGTTTCAATTCACACCTCACGACAGTACTTAGGGCCAGAGACATCGTCTCTACCTATTTCCATGCAGACTTCAACACCACAGGGAAAGACTGATGAATGAATCATCCGCACTGGCTACTCTCGGCAACATCTTTGTAGACCCGGCCAAGGCTTACGATGCCATCCGCGGCCACAACCGCTGGCTCTGGTACCCACTGATCCTGACGATACTGGCCGGTCTGGCCCTAGTCGTGATCTACTTCACCACGGTCGATATCGGTTGGCTTTTCCAACAACAAATGGCCGCCCGCCACGTGCAGATGACCCCGGAACAGATCCAGGCCGCGGCCCGATTCCAGTCCCGTACCACCGTACTTATTGTCGGAAGCGTCAGCACCGTGCTGGTGCCATTCGTGGTCTATCTGCTGTCCGCCCTATATTATTTTCTGGTCGGCAAGGTGGCCGGCTATGAGGTGCAGGGCTACGGATCCTGGTTCAGCTTCGCTGCCTGGAGCAACTTTCCCGCCATCTTGGCGACGCTGATCTCTCTTGCTGTGTATTTGATCCGCGGTAATCATCAAGTCGATATCCAAACGCTCAATCTTACCGGGCTGAATCCATTACTGTTTCACCTCCAGGCCGGCAGCAAATGGTATGGGCTGGCAAACCAATTTAGCCTGATCAGCTTCTGGGTTCTGGGTCTGTCAATCTTCGGTCTGGCCCGCTGGACCAAGCGCAGCACCACCCATGCAGCCATCGTCGTGCTCGCCCCGCCTGTGGTGATCTACGGCATCTGGATTCTCTTCAAACTGGTATAAATCATGGCCATGAAACGCAAAGGTTGGATCGCATTGGCGATTCTGGCAGGGGTGGTGGTGCTCGTCGTCGTGGGTAGTCTCGGCTCCCGCTCCAAGGGCACTGAAGTCACCATCAGCAAGGTGACCTCGCGTACCGTGCGTAGCTCGATTCTCGCCGGAGGACAGTTGATGTTCTCCGATCCGGTACAACTTAAACCGCAAGTGATCGGGCGAATCAGCAGCATATCGGTCAAGGAAGGCCAACGCGTCAAGGCCGGTGCCGTGGTCTTGCGCCTCGATCCACAGACCTATCAGGCCGCAGTGGACCAGGCCAGCGCCGGGGTCAAGCAGGCACAGACCTCCATCGAAAGCCAAAAGCTGACTGTGCTCAACCTGGCCAGGCAGGTGGCCCGGCAAAGAACCTTGTTCAAACGCGGCCTGGTCGATGCCAACAGCTTTGACAATCTGCAAAATCAACTGGCCATTGCCCGGGTACAACGGGCTTCGGCCGAACAGTCGCTGAGTATTGCCGAGGCCCGGCTCAATCAGGCCCAGCAAGATCTGGCCAAGACGGTAATCAATTCACCCATCAACGGCATGATTACCAGCTTGCCGGTCAAGGTTGGCGAAACGGTAATCGCCGGCACCAATATTCCCGGGGCAACACTGATGACGATCGCCAATCCGGCCCAGATCATTGCCGACGTGCAGGTCGATGAAGCGGATATCGCCAACGTCAAGTTGGGTACCAAGGCCCAGATTCATGCCGTCTCATACCCCAACCAGACACTGCACGGCAAGGTAATTTTCATTGCCTCTTCAGTGACCAATAATGCGCTTGCCGCCAACAGTGGCCGCACCTTCGAGGTTAAGATTGCGCTGCAAGGCAAGGATTTGCCGCATATCCTGCCGGGCATGAGCTGCCGTGTGGAAATTTATACGCGTAGCGCGTCCAACACCCTTGCCGTGCCGATCCAGGCGGTACTGTACAAAAACAAGCCCGGTGCCAAGAATCTCGAACCTACTGGCGGCGCTTATGTGTTGGTCATGCGCCATGGCAAAGCTCGTAAGCTCAAAGTCACCACAGGCATTTCCAGCGATACCTGGCAGGCCATCGACAAGGGACTCAAGCCGGGTGAAAAGGTCATTACCGGTCCGTATCTGACTTTGCACAGCTTGACTGATGGCCAGGACATCGTCGCCAAAGCACCCAAGAAATCTACCTCCACCGGGACTCACCCTGCCAAGGCTGCCAAAAAAACCGCCAAGAGTGGCTCATGAGCACAGGCACCGGCCAACAGCTGTTGCGACTCCAGGACATCTGTAAGCGTTATCGAATGGGTGATACCGAAGTCAACGCATTGCATGGGATTGATATCGAAATTCAGCGCAACGAGTACGTGGCCTTTATCGGACCTTCCGGCTCCGGCAAGACCACCCTGATGAATATCGTCGGCTGCCTGGATCGCCCGAGCTCGGGGAGCTATTGGCTCAACGGCCAGCGGGTCGCTGATCTGGACGACAATGCCCAGGCCCGTATCCGCAATCGCGAAATCGGCTTTGTATTTCAAAACTTCAATCTGCTGGGGCGTGCCAATGCCCTGCACAACGTCATGCAGCCGTTGGTCTATCGGGGCATTCCTCTGCGCGAGCGGCGCCGTATGGCTACCCAGGCACTGGTCGAAGTCGGGCTGGGTGATCGTCTTGATCACCTTCCCAACCAGCTCTCCGGCGGCCAGCGGCAGCGCGTGGCGATTGCCCGGGCGCTGGTCGGCACGCCCTCGATTCTGCTCGCTGACGAACCCACCGGCAATCTCGACTCGCATACCGCCGGCGAGATCATGGTCATGTTCGAGACGCTGCATCAGGCCGGCAATACCATCATTGTTGTCACCCACGACCCGGATGTCGCTGCACATGCCCATCGGGTGATTTCGATTCGCGATGGCGAGGTCATCAGCGACCTGCAAAGTAAACCACAACAGGCTGGCAACGGAGCCAGCCGTGTATAGTCTGGCTGAAAGCCTGCGCGCTGCACTGCAAGCCATTCGCTTTCATATCCTGCGCGCTTCCCTGACCGTGCTCGGCATGGTCATTGGCGTGGCCGCGGTCATTACTGTGGTGGCCTTGCTGCAAGGCATGAGTCAGTCGATCACCACCCAGTTCAAGTCACTAGGCAGCAACGGGATAACCATCGTTTCCTACCTGCCAAAAAAAGCCGCACTCGAAGGCAAGACCTCACGTATCAGTCCGCAGGACCTGCATGCCATCGTCCAGGAAGTACGTGGCATCCACAACGTTGTACCGGTACTGCGCCTGGCCTTTCTCAGTGCTCCGGTTCGTTATCACGGTCAAAGTAGCAACACCAGTGTCACAGGCACGACTTCAAGCTATGCCGGGGCCAATTCCAGCTATCCCGTGAACGGTCGCTTCATCAGCCCTAGCGATAACCAAACCCGGCGTCCGGTTGCCATCATCGGCAAGAGTCTGATTAAGAATCTCGGTCTGCCTACCAACCCGGATGGCCAGTTCATTCAGCTTTTCGGAAACTGGTTCAAAGTGGTCGGGGTACTCAATAAACTGGGCACCATGCTGGGAATGATCGATCTGGATAACCGGGTGTACATTCCCTACGGAACCGCCCGCAGCCTGATCGGCGCAGGCAATCTACCCAATATCCGGATCATGCTGCAACTCAACAAGGTGGGCAATCTGCACGAAGTCGAAGGCAACATCACCCGGGTACTGCGTCGTCGCCACCATTTGCGACCCGGCGAAGCGAATGATTTCAAGTTCCGCAGTGCCGAACAGCTGACCAAGGACATCCAGAAGGTCTTCAATATGGCCAGCCTGATTCTGGGTGGTATCGTGTCCATCGCTTTGCTGGTCGGTGGCATCGGTATCATGAATGTGATGCTGGTATCGGTCACCGAACGAACCCGGGAAATCGGCATTCTCAAGAGCCTGGGGGCGACCCGTAGCGATATCCTGTTGCAGTTCCTGATCGAAGCCGTGCTGCTGTCCTTACTGGGTGGGTTGATCGGCTTGTTCTTCGGTTACGGTATCGGCCAGTTGGTCGTGCATTTTGTGCCGGCCTTTGCCGGAGCGATCATTCCCAACTGGGTGATCGTGCTGTCACTGGGCTTCACTGCCACCGTTGGACTGGTGTTCGGGATTGCCCCTGCAGCACGAGCGGCTTCGCTCGATCCTATCGACGCGCTGCGCTACGAATGAGGGCACTATGTACTACCTACTGACCGAAAGCCTCCGTTCCGCGCTGATTTCGATTCGTGCC
>QILI01000123.1 GCA_003233305.1 Mizugakiibacter sp. | reverse complement strand
CGTGATGCGTTCCTATACTGCCGCCCTCTGATCGATTTTAACCGTGGCCACTGCGTGTACAGTGGCGATTGAGCGCAACAGGACCCTTTGACGCGCTGCGGCTTTTCGCCGTGGGTCTATCTTCCAGTCAGAATGGGCCGCAAGGTCTGCTTTTCCCGCAGGTGCAAGCCTGTATCCACTCGACGAGCCAAGACGATTCCCTGTGGGATGTCGTTGACGTTCATTTTTCCACGAACAGCGGAATCGATTTCCGCTCACTTTAAAGGAGGTGATGTAAACCATGATCGAAGAACGCCCATCCATGGGTATGTTGGTCTACGCGGACCAATCCTGACAAGGAGAATCCGCGTTGCCTGTGACCAGGCACATTCAGGTCAGACGGGAGTGGTGTCCCATGACTGTTCCGCGTAAGCGGACCTGGACGGCTACGGCCTCCGGGTGGTCAGAAACACTAACCTGAAAACGAGAACACTATGAGAGAACTGAACTACCAACTCAAACAACTCTGCCGGCACAATCGAGACGGCAGCTACAGAACACAGGCGGATCGGGAACGGCAGTTGACGCTGATCGCCAACCAGCTCCATACGCTGGGCTATCGCAAGATGAACACGCAGTCCCTGAAACCGAAACACGTCGAGGCGTTGGTGAAGCATTGGCAGAGCGAGGATCTATCGGTCGGGGCTATCAAGAATCGGTTGTCGGTCATCCGCTGGTGGGCGCAAAAGGTTAACCGGCAGAATGTCGTTGCCCGGTCGAATGATCACTACGGTATTCCGGATCGGCAATTCGTGACCAACGTATCAAAGGCACGGTCAGTTACCCAAAAGGATCTGGAACAGGTCCGTGATCTGCACGTGCGCACGAGTCTTGAGCTTCAGCAGGCCTTCGGCCTGAGGCGGGAAGAGGCTATCAAGTTTCAACCGAGTTTCGCGGATCACGGCGACCGTATCACACTCAAAGCCTCTTGGACCAAGGGCGGCAAAGCACGGGAAATCCCCGTGCGGACTGATGAACAGCGATCGGTTCTCGACCGTGCCCGACAGCTTGCCGGGAACGGCTCGCTCATTCCCAGTTCACGGAACTACCGACAGCAGTTGCGGATCTATGAGCGCCATACCGCCAACGCTGGGCTATCGAAGATGCATGGTCTGCGGCATGCCTATGCACAGCAGCGCTACCAGGAGCTCACCGGGTGGCCGGCGCCGGCGGCAGGCGGCCCGACGGTGAAGGTGCTAACGCCGGAGCAAAAGCGGGTTGATCAGGAGGTGCGCCTGACGATCAGTCGGGAACTTGGCCACGAGAGAATTCAGGTCGTTGGAATTTATTGCGGAAAATAGAGCGAAATGCGCCCCTTCACAAGTGCTATCAATGATTGCACTATTGCTGATTGAGTGCTATCATTGCAATCACTTCTTTACCGAAACAGAGAGGGTACTGTGATGGCAAATCTCGTGGTCAGAAACCTCGATCAACGCATCGTCGATGCACTCAAGCAGCGTGCCGCGCGGCATGGCCGAAGTGCCGAGGCCGAACATCGTGCCTTGCTCGAAGCATTATTGATACGGCCAAAGGGAAAGAGCTTCGCAGAGGTACTCGCCGCAATGCCCAACGTGGGGCAGGATGAGGATTTCGAGCGGGTAGAGGACGAGGCCGGAAACGATCATGTATTTAGTTGACACCAATGTCATCAGCGAGGCACGCAAAAAGTCAAAAGCGAATGCAGGGGTACGAGCGTTCTTCAAACAAGCCATCAAGGACGAGACACGGATATTCATATCGGTTGTCACCGTCGGTGAATTGCGGCGCGGCGTCGAGTCGATCCGTTACCGCGGTGATGTGCGCCAGGCCAATCAGCTGGAGAAGTGGCTGGAGGCCTTACTGACGGAATATGAAGATTATACCCTCGATATCAACCAGGACATCGCCCAACTTTGGGGGCGGCTTCGGGCGCCTCATCCAGAAAACGCCTTGGACAAGCAAATTGCCGCGACGGCGTTGATTTATGAATTGACTGTGGTCACACGTAACCACAAGGACTTCGTTAAAACCGGTGTACGTGTGCTGAACCCATTCACAGAGTAGATAGTGAACGTGGCTGTTAGAAGTTGTTCAGGAAACAACGCAGCTGTTAGAAAGGATTTTCCCTTCCCCGATTGAACCCCCTTCGTAATGATGCCGGCCTGGTTGCATAAAACCGCTGAGGCCGAGTTCATTATGAAGCGTTCCATTTTCCATCCTACACACCCGGTAGCGGCGATTGCGATTTGTGCCGCCGGCATCTGTACCGTGGTCAGCGTGAACTTGCAGGCGAAGGATATCCAGGTCGGCCGCTATTCCTTATTGGTTGCCACCCCGACCGAGGCACAGTCCGAGTTGTTGGCAACGACCCTGACGGTTCAGTTTCCGGGGCGAATCCAGACAGTAGGCGAAGCGATCCGGTATCTCCTGCAACGCAGTGGCTATCGGCTGGCCGCGGCCGAATCCATCGGACCGGACACGGTCGCGCTGTTTGCGTTACCGCTCCCGGCCGTTCATCGAAGTCTGGGGCCGATGACGTTACGAGACGCACTGGAAATGCTCGCGGGACCGGCATTCCACTTGGTGAAAGATTCCGTCCACCGGCTTATCACGTTCGAGCGATGTGTAGCAGATCAAGCTGCTGTCCAGGTTACCGGGATCAACCTCGAAATGGAGGTCGTACAGGATGACGACTGAGACGCAACCGGAACAGCCCATCCTTTCAGACGAGGAAGATAATTTGGAGGAGGTTGGGGTGCAGCCAACGCCCCGCCGAATGGCGTACAAGACCGTGCTGGTCGCGGTCGTGATCGGCATCCTCGCGATCAGTGCGCTGTGGGTGTTTATGATTCGTCAGGATGGCAGCCCGGTCTACGAAACTCCGGTAACGGAACCTGATGCTCAGGTGTATGAGGACTCGGTTGCCAAGGCATTGCCAGCCGCAAAAACAGATCCAGTAGTAGAGTCGATTAGCCGCAAGCTGGTATCCATGTCCGGTCAGATTGACCGGAGTTTCGAGGTGCAACAAATTAACAGTACGGTTGTGCGGCAGGAGTTCACGGCCATGACCAAAAATATCCAGACGATCAAGGCGGCGATTGCTGCGCTGGGGGAAACGCACAAAAAACTGGGCCGAAAAATCAGTGCAGGACTCTCTCGGCTGGATGCCCTTGCCAAGGATGTCCGGGCGCTCAAGGTTGTCAAGCGCAAAGCCAAAGCCAAGGCCAAGCGCAAGCCCCGACCCGTTAAGACGCCGCCCTTTCAACTCGATGCCATCGATGTCTGGGATGACGTGACCTATGTGGCTGTCTCCCAGGCCGGGCGTGTGGCATTTCTGAAGACTGGTGAGCAACAGTCCGGCTGGACAGTTACCCGCATCGACCACCTCAAGGGACAGGTCGACTTTCGGGGGCCTGCCGGTCAAGTCCATTCCGTTACGTTGCCGAGGTAGCACCCATGGAAATCGTACTGGCTGTTTTGTTGCTCTTCGGAAGTTTCACCCTGGGATCGATCACCGCAGACAAGGGTGATGACGACAACGTGCAATCCACAAGGACCCTGTCCAATGGGGATGGCGTACCGGGTTCGACTCAGATTGCACAGGTACTACGTCAGAGCGATCCAACCCGGTGTCATTCTGACCGGGCCGTCATATACCGGGATCTGACGGTGCCATACCAGGGTCCGATTAGCGGGCAGGCGAGTCAGGCGGGCGATTGCGAAGGGGAATGCCCGGATGAATAGTCGATGGAAAGCGGTCATTTTGTCTATTGCCCTCGTGGCAACGCATCCCGTAGTGGCTACCGGGCTATCGCATACCCAAATCAAAGAAACCGGGCAGGGCGCATCATCGACAGCTGCGAACACCTTGTCGGATACGGACCTGGTACGCGCTCGTATCTGGGATTTATCAGAAACGGAGTGGCATCGCTACAAACAATTGATGCAAGGTGTTCGCGGGAGTATCAGTCCCTCGACGCTATCGCCCATCGAAGTGCTCGGTATCCATGCACGGGATGAGGCGGAACGCCAGCGGTATGCGGAAATCTGGGCGCGCGCTATGCACGAGGACGTGGATCGCATTCTTGCATTCCAGCGCGCCTACGATGCGGCTGGCAAACGCCTGTATCCGAATGAGTTGTTGATTGATGTCGACCGGATACCCCAAAAGATCGAAGAGGTGAGCGCGCTTCAATCGACCGACCGACTACTGTTTTTCGCCCGTCCCGAATGTCCGGTCTGTGACGTGCTGATGAACAAGCTGTTGAAGCGAATCGATGAAGTTAGTGGCATCGATATCTACCTCACGGATATAGAGGCGGGTGATGACGCGGTAGTACGGGCATGGGCATCGACGCACCAGATCGATCCCGAATGGGTGCGCAGCCGGCGGATCACCCTCAACCATGATGGCGGTGCCCTGGACAAACTGACCAGCGGACAGGGCGAAGTGCCCTACGTGTTACGCCGTCGGGGCGAGGATCTGTCTCAGCTTCGGGCCTCGGATCTTTAGATGGTGGCCGGGTTGAAACACCTTGGGGTCTGGCTGATCGTACTTGCTGGTCTGGCCTTTTCCAGCGCAGGCTGGAGCGATGGCTCGGTACCGGTGGGTTACCAGTCTATTGCCGCGGAACACGGTATTCCCGCTACCGTGCTTTACGCTGTAGCGCTCACCGAGACGGGTAAACCGGTTGAGCCGGCGGGCGTATCCCGGCCCTGGCCATGGACATTGAACGTTGCAGGGCAAGGATACTTCTTTCAGTCGCGGCAGGCCGCGTGGCGGGCACTGACGGACTGGCTTCAGGCAGGAAGACGTTCCATTGATATTGGTCTGATGCAGGTCAACTGGCGCTATCACGAGGAACGACTTGGTACGCCCTGGCAGGCGCTTGATCCCTATCACAACCTGCGTGTCGGTGCGGAGATTCTGCAGGGCTGTTACATCGCACAGCAGGATTGGTGGGCCAGTGTGGGCTGCTACCACGCACCGGCGAACCCGCAACGGGCTGACCGGTACCGTCGCCGTGTTATCTCCCGGTGGCAACGAATCTTGAGTACGGGCTAACGGACAATGAATCGATTACGTCGTTACTACTGGCGAAGCATGGTGGTTGCCTACGTGCTGGTTCCTGTCATGGCCCAGGCCGAACTCACGGTGATTTACGATAGTGGTCATACCCAGCCCATTGCACCATTTCTCGAAGTCTTTGAAGCAGACGATGTGTCTGTGCAGCAAAGTCCAGTTCCGATAAAGCCGCTGCTTGGTGCGGCCGATCCCGAAGCCTGGCTGCCCATTCAATCCCCCGGCCTGACACCGGGGCCGGTGCAAGTCAGGTCACATGATCGACCCTTCGCGCGTCCATTCTTCCTGATCGGTTCCGATGCACAGTCCCAGCAGTGGTTACAGGAACACCGGGATCGGCTCAAGGCCATCGGCGCCGTGGGCATGCTGGTGCAGGCCGACACCCTGGATGATCTGCACACCATCGCCGACTTGGCGGATGGTTTGTCCATCCTGCCGGCCTCGGCGAGCGATATCGCAAAAGCCTTGGGAATCTCGCATTATCCCGTATTGATCTCTGCACACGGCATCGAGCAGTGAGCGCCCATCCCATCGAGGCTCTGCTGCGGCCACCGGTCGAACTCTGGTCGACACTGGTGGCATTTTCCACGGCGGCGATCGCCACCCTGGCGCCTTGGTCCTTAATGATGCCACCGGGTGTGGCTTATGGCGCCAGCGCCGTGCTGTTTATGATGGGGCTGGTTCGGGGGCGACAAGCCTGGCGGGTGTTGCGCTACCAGCGCAACATGCGTCGGCTACCGACCTACACGCTGCGATCCAGCAAGATCCCGCTCAGCCGTCGCAAACTTTTTCTGGGCCGCGGCTTCCGCTGGACACAGACGCACACCCAGCGTCTGCGTGACACGATTCGACCTGAAGTCCAGCATTACGTGCAACCAGGTTCTCTCTATCAATGGGCACGCCGCAAGGAAATCGCCTGGGAGTCCGTACCGGTCCTCAGCCTGCTGGCACGTGTGCTTCGGACACGCGCCTGGTGGAACCCGTTGGCGCCATTACCCGCCGTCGGTGGCAAACCGGCACTGCATGCCGTCGAACTGGAAGAACAGGCGGTCTGGATGGACATCGGCGAGCGAGTGGGGCACACCCTGGTATTGGGGACTACCCGGGTTGGCAAGACGCGACTGGCCGAGATCCTCATTACCCAGGATATCCGGCGCGGGGATGTGGTGATTGTCTTCGACCCCAAAGGGGATGCCGGTCTGTTGCGGCGCGTGTACGCTGAGGCCAAGCGGGCCGGGCGGGCCAAAGACTTCTACATGTTCCATCTTGGGTTTCCGCAGGTCTCAGCCCGCTACAATGCCATCGGAAATTTCTCGCGTATCACTGAAGTTGCTACACGCATCGCCAACCAACTCCCCAGCGAAGGCAACTCGGCCGCTTTCAAGGAATTCGCCTGGCGTTTCGTCAATATCATCGCGCGGGCACTCGTGGCCCTGGGCCGCCGTCCGGACTATCAGCAGGTCCGGCGCTACATCAACGACATCGAACCCTTGTTCATGGAATACACGCGCGCCCACCTGGATCAGCATGGTGCGGAGGACTGGAAGGTGCAGGTTGAAGAACTTGCAAGCGCCATCTCGGAACGTAACCTGCCGGCTGCACTGCGTGGTCGCAATAAAGAAGCCATCGCCCTGATGCGGCACCTGCAGGCGCAGGACCTCTATGATCCGGTCCTCGATGGACTGGTGTCCGCTTTTAAATACGACAAGACCTATTTCGACAAGATCGTCAGTTCCGTCGGGCCATTGATGGAGAAACTCACCACCGGCAATATCGCAGAACTCATTTCCCCGGACTACCTGGATGAGAACGATACGCGGCCGATTTTCGAATGGATGGAGGTGATCCGCCGCAAAGGCATCGTCTACGTGGGACTGGACGCCCTGACCGATACCACAGTCGCCAGTGCGGTCGGTAATTCCATGTTCGCCGATCTGGTGTCGGTCGCCGGGCACATCTACAAGCACGGTGTGCCCGGTGAGTCCGTCGATACACCACCGACGATCTCGATGCACGCCGATGAGTTCAATGAACTGATCGGTGATGAGTTCATACCTTTATTAAATAAGGCGGGCGGGGCCGGGTTTCAGGTGACCGCTTACACCCAGACCTGGTCGGACGTGGAAGCCCGTCTCGGCAATCGGGCCAAGGCCGGGCAGGTGGCCGGTAACTTCAACACCCTGATCATGCTCCGGGTCAAGGAACTGGCTACAGCGGAGATGCTGACAGAGCAACTGCCGAGGGTCGAGGTTTTTACCCTGATGAGTGTCTCCGGTGTGGATGATTCCTCAGAACCTGGATCAGGCGTCGACTTCAAGTCGCGCAATGAGGACCGTATCAGCGTCTCGGAAGTGCCGATGCTCACACCGGCCGAACTGATCACCTTGCCCAAGGGACAGGCCTTTGCGCTTCTGGAGGGTGGGCAGCTCTGGAAGATCCGTATGCCACTACCGGCAGCAGATTCGGACATGCCGGAAACGCTCACCGAGATCGCCAACGAGATGGAACGTACCTACATCACCAATGATCACTGGTATCGGGTCCAGGAACCCTGGTGGGCAGCCGTGGCGGATGTCGCCGAACCGGCCACAAATGCAGATGCCTCTGATGGCTGAAGCGGTTACTGATCCACGCCGCAGGGTCGTTCAAGACGGGCTGATCTCGAAAAGCCTAACGGCTGCGGCAAAGTTCATCCAGTGGCTGCTGCTCTCACTCTTGTTCTCCATCATCTTTGAGTGGGTCGGCATGGTGCTGTGGTGGCCGGACGAGGGCATTGAGCACAGCCGCACCATGCTCGCCCAGGAGATCAGCTATCTTAATAATGATTTCCGACGAAGCGTCGTCACCTCCGACCCGGCACAGTTCGCTAAGCGGTTTGCCGACAACACCTACCACTACCTGTTCGAGGTGACGCGGTTTGTGGAATTTATCCGTTGGGTCTCACCGCCACCAACGACGAAAGAGCGCGGAGTTAGATTAACCCTGCACAAAATTTACCACCCAATAGCGCAGTTCGTGATCGCAATGATGCAGGTCACCCAAGTGTTCTCGGTACGCTTGGCGATCCTCACCCTGGCGATGCCGATCTTTTTGCTATTCAGTCTGGTTGCACTCGTCGACGGGCTGGTGCAGCGCGATCTGCGCCGGTGGGGTGGGGGCAGGGAGAGTTCGTTCGTCTACCACTATGCAAAGAAGGCTGCGCTTCCATTGGTCGTGTTGACCTGGGTCACCTATCTTGCCTTGCCCTTCAGCTTACAACCTACTTTTGTTGTGCTGCCCTTTGCGATAATGTTCGCACTGACAGTGGCGGTCACGGCGAGCACCTTCAAGAAATATCTTTAAGATCCTTGCCCCTGCCAATGAACGGCAGCAACGGTTATTCGGTATCACGCCGGCAGACGGTCACCGAGCACTTCTGATATGGATATCAGGGGCGCTTGCTGGAGTTTATTGCTGTTCATCATTGCTAATCACTTGTTGGGTCCTCTATTACGAGCAGAGGACTATGACCGCGTATTTTGGTAGTCCGGCCCCCTGTCAACACCAAGGCCGCTAGCTGAGTTTTTCATTTTAACATTCGATTCAGAATAAATGTAGTATGTTATCAGGGAGGGATACGAATGATATTGACCGACAACGAGACCAAGGTCGATCTTCTCAACAACGAGGCCATTGCTGCTACGATTATCGGGCTACTGCGTGAACGTCCGGACAGGCCCGTTACCATTGGCGTTCATGGCGATTGGGGCGCCGGCAAATCCAGCATCCTGGAGATGATTGAGGCAGGTTTCGAGGAAGAACAGAAGGTTCTCTGTCTCAAGTTCAATGGATGGCGTTTCCAGGGCTTCGAGGACGCGAAAATTGCGCTGATCGAAGGCATTGTTTCCGGCCTTTTGGAGAAGCGCCCGGCGCTGCAGAAGGCCAAAGGTGCGCTAAGGGATGTCGTCAAGAGCATCGACTTGCTCAAGGTGGCGAAGAAGGCAGGTGGATTGGCCTGGACCGCCTTCACGGGTACCCCGACACCAGATCAAATCAGTGGAATTATCTCTACGCTTGAGGGCTGGGTTTCTGACCCTGGCCAGCTCGCAACCAACGAGAACCTGTGTTCGGCAGTCGACGGGGTCAAGTCGGTGTTGACCCAGACCGAATCCAAGAATGTTCCCGAGGAAATTGAAACATTCCGCAAGGCATTTGACAAGCTCCTGGAAGAAGCCGACATCGAGCAACTCGTTGTACTGATCGATGACCTGGACCGCTGTTTGCCGGATACGGCTATCGAGACGCTGGAGGCTATCCGATTGTTTGTCTTCACGTCCCGGACCGCGTTCGTCGTCGCTGCGGATGAAGCCATGATCGAATATGCAGTACGTAAGCACTTTCCCGATCTCCCGGAAACCACTGGGCCTCGTGACTACGCGAGAAACTATCTCGAAAAACTGGTCCAAATTCCGTTTCGCATCCCGGCGTTGGGGGAGACCGAAACCCGAATTTATGTAGCCCTTCTACTTGCAGGGGCTGAGGTCGGAGAAGATGACGCCAACTACGCGAAGTTGATAGCGGTTGCACGCGAGCGTCTGAAAAGGCCTTGGAACAGCGACGGTCTAGATGCCGCGACGGTCAAGACTGCGCTTGGGCCAAAAGCAGAAAAGGCCCACAACGCACTCGCGCTCAGCGATCAGATCGGTCCTATTCTGGCGAGCGGAACTAAGGGCAACCCGCGTCAAATTAAACGCTTCTTGAATACGTTGTTGCTCCGGGAACGTATAGCAGCTGCACGTGGATTTGGGGCTGACATAAGCCTGCCGGTGTTGGCGAAGCTGATGCTGGCGGAGCAATTCATCCCCAGGCTGTTCGAACAAATCGCGTTCGTCGCAGCGGTTCATCCAAAGGGTGTATGCGACGACATTGACGTGCTGGAGAAAAGCATTGCCGCGGTCAGTGCTGGTGCAAAAACAGTTGGTAGGGCAACGATGGATGAGAGCAAGGGAGCCAGATCAGAGGATGTGGCTTCCCCGGCTATCGAAAATGCAGTTCTGGCGGAATGGAAGTCATCGGAGACGATTCGCGACTGGGCGCGCGTTCAACCATTCTTAACGGGAGTCGATCTTCGTCCGTATCTGTTCGTGACGAAGGACAAGAAAGACTACTTTGGCCCCGTGTCGGTCCTTGGGCATCTTGCTGCGGTGGTCGAAAAACTATTTGGCGGAAAAATGTCGGTACAGGCATACGAAGCCGAACTGAAGCAACTCGTGCAGCCCGAAGCCGACAAAGTTTTCGAAGCAGTGCGCGCCAAGATTATGGGTAGCGGCGCCTTTGAAACAAAGCCTGCTGGTGTTGACGGGCTCATCGTCTTGGTGAAGGCACAACCCGGCTTGCAAGGGAAACTATTGGATTTTCTCGAAGGTTTACCGACCAGCAAATGCGGGCCGTGGGCAGTTAGCGGGTGGCAGGGCGTCATAAAGGACGCGGAATGCATCACGCGCCTCAAAAAACTATTGAATGGCTGGGGCAAGGTCACCACCAATGGGGGTCTCAAGGCCGCTGCCGCATTGGTGCTCAAAGACACGAAGAGGGTTTCGTAATGGGAACATCGACAGCTTATGGTGGTCCTGGGGGTGGTACTCCGCTTGTGCCTTCGTGGCTGGGCTCGGATGGTGGGGATGCGCAGCCCTCCCCAGCCCCAGCGGATGGTTCGCCAAATGGTGACGGGGTTGCACCATCTCCTCCAGCGCCGCCGAACCGTCCGGCGATTCCCGCAGCAGCTGATTCCAATCGATTCTCAGGCGCACGTAACAGCTTCACTCGCTTTGCCAGCTCGGGTGGGGGTGATCGCGCCAATCTCGGACGGGCCGTTTCACGGTACGTGTCCACGTCATCGGGTGGTGCACGCCGGGCAGCACAACGCATGGGTGCATCGCGCGGTGCCGGTGCGAGATTGTTGGGGTTTCTGGCAGATGCACAAGTGCGCGGTGTACGCGAAGCGCTCCGGTCGTTGGATCTTGAAGCGCTCGCGGGTCGCCCAATCACCGAGATCTTTGTCGGTCTCGCCGACTATATCTGCCCGGGGGCTGGCACTGTAGATGAAGGCATCGCACGCGAGGCGTATGTCGAAACTATTATTGAACTGACCACGGAAGGCTTGACCGATCTTTCGACGTTTACGCCAGACCAGATGCAAACGGTGTTCGAGTTGTATACGACCCATGCGATTGAGGCGAGGATTTGCAACGATATCGGCACAAAGGCGGTCATGATGCCGACTGACGCACAGGCCGCGCACCGTGTAGAAGTGCAGCTCCGCGATTTCATCCGTGGTGGGGTGAGCGATGCACTCACTACAGCCCGCGCGGCATCGCCAAACTTGACACCCGAGCACATTCAGTCTTTCGTGGACACAGTCTACGAGTCCGCGTTCGCGATTCTTCAGGCTCTCGGTGAAGCGGAGGCGAACCAATGAAGCGACAACTTCTGGCAGGCCATTTCGGTCCTGACGATCACATATCCATACCAACTGCGGCTGACGAACAGTTGACCCGGCTTGAACTGGTGGCTGGCGAGAAGATGCTGGATCACGGGATCGGCGGCGCGCTGACTAGCTTGAAGGGCTTGGGCGTATTCCCGTCGGAGATCGGTATTGATTTGCTGGTAGTCGCCGCTCATGTTCATGCCGCAGACACCCGTATCTCTCGTACGGAGCAGTCGCAGGATTCTTGGACGAGAGAAATCCGCTTGGTCGTACCGGTTAGTGACCCGGCACGTTGGGATGCCGCAACGCTAACCTTGACGAAGGCTTTGAATTTTCTGACGGGCGATCGATGGACAATTGGCTTTCGAGCACGGCCAGAGAGGTTCGTGACTATTGCGCAGCATGCGCCGCCCACGCTTCTGCACCCTCCCTTTAACTCATTGAGTCTGTTTTCAGGGGGATTGGACAGCTTGATCGGGGTCATCGATTTGCTTCAAGCCGGATCGACTCCTTTGCTGGTCAGCCATTTTGGCGAAGGTTCGACCAGCGACGCGCAGGGCAAATTGTTTGCTGGACTGAAGAAGGCGTATCCGAAATCGGCTTTTGATCGATTGCGCGTTGGCATGACTTTCGCCAATGGCTTGGTGAAAGATGTCAGCTCTGAAAACAGTACGCGGGGACGGTCATTTTTGTTCTTCGCCCTCGGTGTATTCGCGGGAACAGGGTTTGACAAAGGCTTCACATTGAGGGTGCCAGAGAATGGCTTGATCGCCTTGAATGTTCCGTTGGACCCATTGCGGCTCGGGTCCAACAGTACGCGCACCACGCACCCGTACTACATGGCACGTTGGAATGATCTGCTCACTGAGCTGGGAATCGATGGCCGAATCGAGAACCCGTATTGGGATAAAACCAAAGGTGAAATGGCAAAGGATTGTGGGAACAAGTCCTTGCTGCTCGGTCTCGCAACTGACGCTCTGTCGTGTTCATCCCCGACCAAAGGACGATGGTACGGTCATGGGATCGAACACTGTGGGTACTGTCTTCCCTGCCTGATTCGTCGTGCTGCTTTGGAATGTGCATGGGGGGCTGGTCGAGACAAGACGAAATACACGGTGTCTGACCTCCGCACTCAGACACTTGATACCCGGGAGTCGACGGGAAAACAGGTGCGCTCCTTTCAATATGCGATCGAGCGTTTGCGCGGACACCCTGGACTCGCGAATCTTCTCATTCACAAGCCAGGCTCTCTTGCGGACGAGGTTGCGCGGTTAGACCAACTGGCGGATGTCTATCGGCGCGGACTCAACGAAGTTGCGCGCCTGATTGATGGCGTGGAAACAAGACCGAGCTAATGGTGGAGCGATCCATGATCGCAACAAATGGTCTAGTGGATTTCCACTGCCATCTTGATTTGTATCCGGATCACCAAGCAGCTGTTCGGGAATCTGAGGAAGCCGGTGTCTTCACACTAGCAGTGACGACTACGCCGAAGGCCTGGCCCCGCAACCACGAACTGGCGCAAGCGACGCAGCATGTTCGAGCAGCCCTTGGACTTCATCCGCAGTTGGTTGCTGAACGGGCGAGCGAACTTGCGCTCTGGGATGCCCATTTTGTCGAGACCCGCTATATCGGAGAGGTAGGACTTGACGCTGGCCCGCGTTTTTACAAGTCGTTTGACCTACAGAAGCAGGTTTTTAAACACGTGTTGCAGCATTGTGCCAAGGCGGGTGACAAAGTTATCACAGTGCACAGCATTCGTGCGGCAAAAGCCGTGCTGGATTACATCGAGGCGTATCTTCCACCAGCAAAGGGCAAGGTGGTGCTCCACTGGTTCACCGGCAGCAAAGCAGAGGCAATGCGTGCTCTGGAGATGGGATGCTACTTCTCTATCAATGCGGCGATGTTGGACAATGAGCGGCATTCGTCGATGGTCGCAGCCATTCCTCTTGATAGGCTGCTGACTGAGACTGATGGCCCTTTCACAAAGACGGCCGAGCGGCCTTCGAAGCCGGCCGATGTGGCCGTAGTAGTTGAAGCCCTGGGCCGCTTGCATAGTATGTCGACCTCGGAGCTTGCTGCCACTGTCCGTAGCAATCTGCGCAGCTTGCTGGAGCCGAACGACGAGTGTCGTTGATATGAGCGTCTTGTTTACCACATATCTGGTTGGCCGTCGATTTTGCCCACCGAGCTTAGACGTCGTTGAACTGGCAAATATTAAGTCCTCATGAGAAAACTGGACGAATCCGCGCTCCAGATCGGCGATATCATTTTGACGACGACCACGGACCTGTTAAGCAAAGGCATCCGCAAGGTGACTGGGAGCGATATCTCGCATGCTCTCGTCTACGTCGAGTCGCATTCTGTCATTGATGCGACGGGTGACGGCGTGCATTCGCGAAATACGCAGCGCCTCTTTTGGGAGGACCAATGTGCCGTGCATGTACTCCGATTGGCCGAAGGACTGGACGAGACCCAGTCAAGGAGAATCGTGAACTACGTCAGAGGCAGAATCGGTACGCAGTACTCGAAGATCGAGGCCGCCCGATCGGTGTTGGGTGGTGCGACATCTTCTAGCCGGAGACAGTTTTGCTCACGTTTGGTGGCGCAGGCGTATGCCAGCGCGGGCTTGGATCTGGTAGCAGACTCCAATTATTGCTCGCCGGAACAGCTGAAAGGCAGCACGCAACTGGTCGCTGTACAAGGCGCCGTTCAGCCGGTCAGCAGTGAAGAAATAAAGTGCTGGGAGGGCATTCATGACACCCCGCAGAGCATGCGCGACGCAACTAACACGCTGTTGTCTGGCGCGCGGATCAAGAATGCGTGCATTGAAGACTTGAACGACATCGATCATCACTTGAAGATGACGCCCGGCGATGATTCCTATTTCGTAGACCTCTACAAGAGATCGGGTTACCTGATGGTCTGGGTGGATGAGTACGAAAAAAATCGCTGGCAGTACGATTTGCAGACGATGATCGACAAGCCTGGCTTCGATGTGACGAAGCGGCAATACTGCGAGGACTTGCTCGGCGACGATGAAGAAGGGCTTGTGCGTTTCGAGGTTAACCGAGCAGGATATTCCTTGCTTGCAGAAGAATATCCGCTGGAGACCTTTCGCCAGCTTAGAATCTTGTATGAAACACTGGTCGAATTGCACCTGAAGCGTCGACAAACGGCAGTTCAGTGGCTTCGCCTCAAGGGCTTGGTTGGTTTACCCGAGAGGAGCCCTGCTGTCCTGTTGACTCCACATACCGAGGAATGGTTCGTAGCCTTGACTGCTTGGAACCCACAGCAGGTGGCGCAAACGCGTTTTATCCTGAAACAGACGGGTAGCGATGCCGTTTGCTCTGTCTGCGGGGATGATTCGGTGCGAGACTACCGTCTAATCGGACCAGGGATTCCGGACGGCGCGATCTGCACTCTCCGGCTCTGCAATGATTGCTGGCGTATACGTGCCGTGATGTATGGGGAGTCCTTGGCCCTATTGGTGTGACTGAGTATCTGTACTGCGGGAGATGGGTGTTTGTATGAATCCAATCCATAAAGAGCTGCTCGACGGTCTGCTTTCGACAAACCTGACCGGCAGCTTAAGGCCTCGGTGCCAGTTGGCGAAATCCAGCTGAATGGCTGTATACCGACAATTGGTTGCCGTCCGTAAGCCTTGATGTCAACTCGCGGTTGGTATTCAACCCCACAATTTCTCATCACAATTCTCATAATCTCATAAGAGTTTGTCAGATAGGGGCTGGGTATTGAATTTTAGGCCCGTCGCCCAAAACAAGGCCCCACACCTTCGCAGGGCGCGGCTTCTGCCATCAGCTATTAAATTTGTGAGGCATCAACAGCTCGATGACACTGAGGTCGAAAGCCATGGCAAGTTTCTCAACCGTGGCGAGGGTGACGTTGTGCTCGTATCGTTCGATAGCGCCTACGAAACTCCGATGGAGTCCGGCCAGTTCAGCGAGTGTTTCTTGTGACCAGCCACGCATGACGCGCTCAAGCCGGACATTTTTCGCCAGGAGCTTGACGGCGTCAGCAATGGGTACGCGATAGCCCGGCGGATTGGGTTCGCGAATCCAGAAAATGTTGTCATATTGCCGAGCATATAGACGCCCGGTTTGCATAAATGGCGGGGTTGGGGTTTTAGACAGGCATACAATGCCCGTAGAATGCGGATCAGCCATCATCGATACCTCTTTTATCGGTTGTGGTTAGTCTGTCGGGTGGGTCGTACCCCATCCGGCGGACGCTATTTTAAAACAGTCTTGCTCTTACGAAATCGCTCACTACGTACTTCACAGTACCGCTCCAGTATAGGCCTGTTTTTTTTCGTTTGCACCATCGATCTTCCACCCTTTTTTCTTCGCGTTGATTAACCACACCGCCTCTTGATTCGATTTTCCATGGTCTATCCATGCGCATTCGCCCACGCTGTGCATCAGTCGTTTTACGGAGACACCTTCGATGCGAATGATCCAGATACTGATGCTAGGACTGTTCGGCACGGCGCTGCCCATTCAGTTTGCCGTTGCCGATGCAGACGGTGAGCGGGAAGTGCTCGCGCGAATCATCCATGAGTTGCAGGCGATACAGCCACTGATAACGGAGGCCTCGTCGCAAGCTAATCCGGATGCCCGTATTCGCTTTCAGTATGACTGGTTGCAACAGGATCTTGATCGGATTCGACTCGGGATTCAGGAACACATCGATACCCCACGTTCTGAACCTAGGACCTTCCCGCCGCTGCGCGGCGACTACCGTCGGTGATGTCAGACCATGACGACAGCACAGAACACAGCATTTCAGGCGGGATCCGGCGTTACCCCGGCGACCTTACTGACGGGCATCGCATCCGTCGTCCTGGTGCTCGCCTTCATCTGGGTCATCTGGGTGTCACTGGGTACGTTCAGGGCCTGGCAGAACGGGCAAGTCGTTTTGTTCGATGTGGTCTGGAACACGTTGCGCGCCAGCATTGTACTCATGGTGTTGGGTTTTTATCTGCGGTAAGGACCCCTCGGTGGGTACCGCATCGGTTCGGGGGCGTCCCCGGTATTCATAACAGGGGGAGACCCCGTTACCTCGGAGAGAAAACAATGATGATGAAAACTGCAAAACGGGTCACAGCCGCAGTCGGGTTGCTGGCTATATCTGCAACACAATCGGTGTGGGCGGCGTTACCCACACCGGTCGCGCCCAGCACCGCGCCGGCGGCCGGTGACTGGATCGCGCTGATCAAGGGTTACATCAAAGATGGTGGCCTGGTGCTGGGACTGGCGATTGCCGTGATCGGTTTCCTGTGGATTGCCTATCTCGGGTTCGCCAAGTTCAACGAGGCGCGTCAAGGCAAGGCCGAGTGGGCCGAGGTGGGTGTGCTGGGCATCGTCGGTGCGATTGTACTGATCTTTGCCAGCTTCCTGCTCACGGAAGCCGCCGGCGTCATTTAATCGATGTCTGATCGCGACGACATTCTGGCCGACCGTCTCAATGTGGAGCCGGCGATTTTCAAGGGCTGTTCGTCGTCGGAACTGGGCGTCATCGTGGGTGTGGGCGCGCTCATCTGGTTACCCGTTAGTCTTCTCCTGGCGGGTCTGATGGGCGCGGTCACCATGGGACTCGGGCTGGCTGGTGTTGGTGTGGTCGGGACCGTCATTGTCATGGCCGGTCTGTTCCAGCGCCTGAAGCGAGGTCGCCCCGACGGGTACTACCAGCAACAGGTGAGCATCTGGCTGTCAGATCACGGGTTACGCCGCGCGCCCTTCATCCGGCGCAGCGGCGTCTGGGATATCGGGAGGACACGGGTTGCGACGTTACCGCACCGAGATTGATAACGTTCGCGCCCACCTGCGGTCGCTGTGGGTGGTGATCAGCCTCCAGTTCATCGTGATACTGGCGCTCTGGTTCGGCTGGAGTCAGGCACCGAAGCAACTGACGGTACACATACCCCCGGATCTGCGTTCCGGCGCCACGTTGTCGGTCAATGAAGTCCCGGCGGCCAATGTGTATGCATTTGCCTTCTACATCTTCCAACAACTCAACCGTTGGCCGGAAGACGGGGCAAAGGATTATGGCAAAGCCATCTTCCGCATCGCACCGTATGTGACGCCGCGCTACAGCGCAGAACTTGTGGCAGACATGGCGATGAAAGGGCGACAAGGCGAGCTGGCTTACCGGGTGCGAGGCGTGCAAGAGATCGTGGGGCACGGTTACGAGGAACGCCGCGTCGATGTGCTTGCGCCCGGTGTCTGGGTGGTCTGGCTGGATCTCGATCTGCTTGAGTCGGTGAAGGGCATGACCGTGAAGAAGACCGCTATCCGTTATCCCTTGCGCGTCGTGAACCTGTCCGTCGACCCGGAAGCGAACCCCTGGGGATTGGCTTTGGATGGTTTTGCGGGTGAGGGACCGCGACGGCTGACCGCGTCCGATCTCAGTGAAGATACCGAGCACGACAAGTAACCTGAGGAAAATCGACGCATGCTGAGAATCCGCCATTTCAAACAGATATTAATCACATCGCTCGGCGTGGCGATATTGCTGGCAAATGCCCTGGTCCATGCCGAGACCGAGACACCGGAGCGCATCGAGTGGAAGAAAGCGCCGATCCGACTGGTGCTCACGGTCGGAGAGGAACAGTGGATCGAATTCCCCGCTGCGGTGAAGGTCGGTGTACCGGCAACCGTTCAGCCAGTGCTGCGCACGCAGAGTGTCAACGGGACGGTCTATCTGTTGGCGCATGCACCGTTTGATGCAAACCGACTCATGGTGCGCGAACTCGACAGCGGGCGTATCTATCTGTTCGATGTCAAGGCGAGCGAAGGGGGTGAAGAAGGTGGGGCGAGTCATCCCATTCAAATCACGGTCGCTGACGCGCGTCGTCCGGATAAGGACGGTGCCGTTGCCGGTACTGGCACGGCTCGGGCACCGCTGAGTTACATCCAGCTGACCCGATTTGCGGCCCAGCAACTCTACGCGCCAGCCCGTCTTGTCAAAGACCGACCCGGCATTGTTCGTGTCCCCGTCACACGTGATCCTGTTAATCTGCTCCATGGCGGCACAGTTGAGGCAACCCCATTAGTGGCATGGCGCGCTAACGGGTTTTATGTCACGGCTGTCAAACTCACTAACCGCACTAAACAACCGCAAACTCTGGATCCACGTGACCTGCGGGGTATTTGGCTGACGGCGACCTTTCAGCATCACCGTCTGTTACCCAAGGGTGATGATGCCGATACCACGGCTGTTTACCTGATCTCGGCCCGCCCGTTTGAAGTCTCACACTAGGCATATCCATGGCCATCGCGACCTCTAATCGTCTCCTTCCCCTGCTCGCCAGCGCCGTGGTGCTGATGCTGGCCTTTGTCACGCTGAAGTCCTGTAGCGAAAAACAGGAATCTCCACTGGTCATGGAGACCGTGCCCCAGGCACCGGCGCCAGACGCGGACAGTCCCGCCGATACCATCAAGACCTTGACGGCCAACGTCGCCGCCATGACCTCAGAAGTGCAGGCGTTGCGCAAGGACAATGACCAGTTGCGCAAGGGGAATCGTGATTTGTTAGCTAACCGTCACCAGATCGAAGAAAACGTTGCAACACGGCTAAAGCGCGAGATGCTCTCACGAGAGAAGGGGCAGGAAGCGCGCAAACGGATTGATGCCAGTGTGCTCTCGTCATTGACGGCACGCGTGGATGCGCTTTCGCAGTCGTTTTCCCAAAGTGGTTACACCCAAGGTAGTCAAGACATACCGGTGGGATTGGGCCTCGATGGAGTCGGGGAGGGGGCGTTACCTTCAGACAGTCTGATTTGGATCGATCCGCTGGATATCCTCGAACTCGATTCAAAACCATCGGGCCCAAACGGGTTGTTGCGCCGTGTCGGGCAATCTACCGGCGGGGCAGTGGCATCGGCGCGTGAAAAGAGTGGAAACCTCACACAGAAACTCAATACCGTCCAACCTGTTTATACCGTACCCCGTAATGCCACGCTTATTGGTTCGACCGCGATGACCGCCCTGGTCGGCCGGGTACCGGTGCAGGGACAGGTGCGTGATCCGATGCCTTTCAAGGTGATCACCGGTGCGGACAATCTCGCCGCGAATGGCCTGACGATCCCTGGTGTTCAGGGCATGGTGTGGAGTGGAACAGCTATCGGGGACTGGACACTGTCGTGTGTAACCGGGCGTCTTAACTCGGTCACCTTCATCTTTGAGGATGGCACCATCCGCACCATTTCCAGCGACGTCCGGGGCAATCAGAGTGGCGGCACGCGCAGGCCTTTGGGTTGGATCTCGGACGAACGGGGCATTCCCTGTGTCACGGGGGAGCGTAAGACTAATGCCCCGGCATTTCTTACTCAGCGTATCGGTGTCATGGCTATCCAGGCCGCTGCGGAAGCGGCGGCCAACACCAGGACGACCTCAGTCGTGAGTAACGCCGGCAGTGTCACCAGCAGTGTCACCGGCGATGCTGGAACCTTCGTGCTGGGCAAGACGATCTCTGGCGGCAGCGAAGAGGTTTCGAAATGGCTTCTGGAACGCCAGTCCCAGAGCTTCGACGCAGTCTTCGTACCCGCCGGCACCCGTATTGCCATTCACGTCGACCGCGAACTCCCTATCGATTTCGATTCAACAGGCAGGAAACTGACTCATGAACCCTCCATCGACCCGTATCTTCGCACTCGGCTTGATTAGTCTCATATTGGCCGGCTGTGTCAGTACCAAGGACAGCATACTGCCTCAGGACGGTCCTTCGATGAAGGCCATTTATGAGAGCCATGTGAACGAGATGAATGCGCGGGACCCGCAGGTCATTCGCCACGCGTTGGGAAATCGTCGCCTCAATACGGGAGAGGCTGCTCTGCAGGGCTACACCCGGGATGCCTTCAACGAGATTGATGTCCTGTTCCCCCGCCTGCCGAACCCGACACTGGTGATGTACGTGTTCCCGCATCTGGCAGGGGAGACGCAGGCACCGGTGCCCGGTTATGCAACCGCATTCCCCATGTACGAGCAAGTGGAGTATGCCTTGCCCGGCGAGGTCCCTGGCCAGCCTGTCGGTAAGAACCGGTGAGTTTCATCAAGCGGCAATCATCCAATGATGTGGATGATGAACGACAAGAAACGCCGGTCACCACGCGGCAGGTCAAGCAACTCTATGAACGTCCGTCATCCTTTACCGATCTCCTGCCGTGGATGGAATACAACCCGGCAAGCCGAACCTTTCTGCTGGAAGACGGGATCAGTGTCGGTGCCCTGTTTGAAATTACGCCGGCCGGTACCGAGGCGCGCACCCCGGAATTCATGACGCAATTGCGCGATGCCATTCAGACCGCCCTGACGGATGCGATCCCTGAAGAAGATGAATTCCCGTGGATATTGCAGGTGTACGTTCAGGATGAACCGAGCCTGCAAGGCTTCCAGAAAGAAGTTGCGAATTACGCGCAGCCCAGTGCGCGAGACACGGCCTACACCCAGCACTTTCAGCAAACGATGCGCGAGCATCTCGCACAGATCACGCGCCCCGGGGGGCTTTTTGAGGATACCGCCGTCACCGGTACCCGTTGGCGGGGTCAGGTCCGGCGTGTGCGGGCAACGTTGTACCGACGACTAAAACCCGGCGGCCAATTGCCCTCAGCTGTTGAAGTCGAGGAGGCGCTGAACGATGTAGCCACCAAGTGGGTGGCCTCACTGGCCTCAGCGGGGATACGTGTGCGTCGTGGAACTGGACAGGATCTCTATGAGTGGTTGCTCAAATGGTTTAACCCCAAGCCTGAGGTTACATGCGGCGATCCCGACAAGCTGCTCGAAATTGCCCCGTATCCCGGTGACGATGACCTGCCGTTTGGTCATGACCTTGGTGAGCGGCTAACACTCACGATGCCGCGCTCGGACAATGCATCGGCCACCTGGTGGTTCGATGATTTGCCGCACACCCACGTTACTATCCAGGGCTTGCGCCGGGTTCCGGAAGTCGGGCACATGACGGCGGAACGTCAGGCCGGTGATCATGTGTTTTCACTGTTTGATCGGTTTCCGGAACACACCGTCATGGTGCTGACTCTGACCATCAAACCCCAGGACTTCACGCGCAACCACATCGCCCAGGTCAAACGCGCATCTGTTGGTGATTCTGCCGAAGCCGAGCTCACCCGGGAAGATGCCGAAGCGGTCGAACGGGAGATGGCGCGAGGTAACAAACTCTATCCGCTTGGGATCGGTTTCTATCTGCGTGGTGAAGACTTGAAGACACTGCGTGCCAACGTCAACCAGTTGAATGCACTCTTACTGCCCAATGGGCTGCAGCCGATCCTGCACGAAGCTGACCTGTTGACGCTTGACAGTTATATGCGCAATCTACCCATGGCGTACGATGCGGCATTGGAAAAATCCAGTCGGCGGTCGCGTCTGGTGTTCTCCAGCCATACCGCCAACCTGTTGCCCCTGTATGGTCGATCAAAAGGCACAGGACATCCAGGACTGGTCTTTTTCAACCGTGGCGCAGAGCCCTTCGTGTTTGACCCGCTGCATCGCTCTGATCGGAAAAAGAATGCGCACATGCTAATTCTCGGCCCCACGGGCGCCGGTAAGTCGGCGATGCTGGTCTACTTGCTGCAGCAGATGGCGGCAATGTACCGCCCACGCATCTTCATCATCGAGGCCGGGGGATCATTCTCCCTGTTGGGTCAGCAGTTTCGTGCCCATGGGCTGGTCGTCAATCAGGTCACGCTGAATCCGAATACGGATGTAAGCCTGCCACCGTTTGCCGACGCATTGCGCGTGTTGCAGAAGGAACGCCAGCGTCACTTACGCGAAGATCCGGAAGCCTTGGCCGATGACGATGAATTGGACGAAGAAGGCGCCGGTCGCGACATTCTGGGCGAGATGGAGATCGCTGCACGCATCATGATCACCGGGGGTGACGAGCGCGAAGATGCGCGTATGACCCGCGCAGACCGACTACTCATCCGTAATGCGATATTTCTGGCCGCCAAAACCGTTAAAGAGGCCAGTCGAGAGCAAGTGCTCACTGAAGACGTGGTGGCTGCGCTTCAAAACATCGGTCATGACGAGACGCTACCCGACCACCGGCGCAACCGGGCAATCGAGATGGGGGACGGCATGGCGCTGTTTTGCTCAGGGTTAGCGGGGCATTTCTTCAACCGCCCCGGCATCCCCTGGCCGCAGGCGGATGTGACTATTCTGGAGATGGGTATCCTTGCCCGAGAAGGGTACGAGGACCAACTCACCGTGGCCTACATTTCCATGATGAGCCACATCAACGATCTGGTGGAACGTCACCAACATGATGAAAGACCGACGTTGGTTGTGACAGATGAAGGTCACATCATCACCACTAATCCGCTGCTGGCCCGTTATGTCGTCAAGATCACCAAGATGTGGCGCAAGCTCGGGGCCTGGTTCTGGATTGCCACCCAGAACCTCGAAGACTTCCCAGACGCCAGCCGCAAGATGCTCAACATGATGGAGTGGTGGCTGTGCCTGGTGATGCCCAAGGAAGAAGTCGAACAGATCGCCCGGTTCAAGGATCTGACGGATATCCAGCGCAGTCTGTTACTCTCGGCCCGCAAGGAACCCGGAAAATACGTCGAGGGCGTGGTGCTGTCAGACAACCTCGAAGCCTTGTTCCGTAATGTGCCGCCACCGTTGTCTCTAGCACTTGCTATGACGGAGAAGTATGAGAAGGCCGAGCGTGGCGTGATCATGAAAGAGCAAAACTGTAGTGAGCTTGAGGCCGTTCATATCATTGCGGAAAGGATTGCACAAAGTCGTAGCGGCTAACCAGACACTCTGTTCAACGCGCCATAACTAATTGATTAAAATAGTTTATAGGCACTTTTTCTTAGAAGTTTTATGTGAAAAAAGCCCAATATCCCCAACCCTGTTTTATTTCAAATATTTACCAGTAATCTGCTATACTGGCGTATATTAGATTTCAAATATATGCCAGATATTCTTATTTTTAGCGAAAATTGGAGTCAGAGTGCCAAAGGTTATAGAGAAAAAATTGATTGAAGAGTTTAAAGACAGGGAGTACTTCTCCAGAGAGGAGCTCTTCGACTTCTTCCGTTACTTTGAGCCAGAACTGAAAGAAGGAACTTTCGGATGGAGAATCTATGACCTCAAAAATAGGGATATTATCAAACCTCTCAAAAGGGGGGTTTATGTCATTTCTTACAAACCCAGATATAAACCGGATATCTCCCCCAGTCTACTAAAAATAGCCAAACAATTTACCGAACGATTTGATGGAATAAAACACTGTATCTGGGAGACTTCATGGCTCAATGAATTCGCCCAACATCAGACAAGCAGATCTATGCTTATTATCGAAATAGAGAAAGGTTTTGAAGAATCTTTGTTCTATGAACTGAAGGATCGCGTGCGTAGAGAAGTGTTCTTGAATCCTGATGAAAAAGCCATTGATTTCTACGTAGCCGAAAGCAACCAACCCGTCATCATAAAGAAGCTGCTTACAAGAGCTCCTCTATCAAAAAGGACTGAGAAAAAAATCAAATTCTACATCCCCACAATAGAGAAGATGCTGGTCGACTTGTTTGCGGAGGAGAGACTTTTCTATTACGTGCAAGGCTCAGAATTGACGCACATTTATGAAAATGCGATCACTAGCTACACCATCAACTTTACTAAGTTGTTTAGTTACGCCAAACGAAGAGAGCGGGAACAAGATATCAAGAAATTCATGACCAACCATATGCTTCACCTGGTAAAAGGCATTATAGATGATTAAGGATGAGTGTTTTACAGAAGAGTGGCTGGATCAATTTAAAAAGCAAAAGGACCACAAACGAATCGACAAGATCATTCTTGAAAAAATGATCTACGCATTACATCTGTTGGAACAGTTAAAGTCAATTGGCCTCGACTTTGTTTTTAAAGGCGGTACCAGCTTAGTGCTTTTACTTGAAGAAGGAAATCGGTTTTCCATTGATATCGACATAATCTGCAAGACCCAGAGGGGAGAGCTGGAAGCAATTCTGAACAAGGTTATTGAGTCATCGCATTTCACAGAGTGGAAACTGGATGAGCGTCGAAGTTATCAATCTGGAGTGCCGAAAGCACATTATAAGTTTTTCTTCGATGCCAGAAGGCGCGGTTCCGGCACAATTCTGTTGGATATACTCATTGAAGAATCCATTTACCCCGAACTAACTGAAAGCGCCATTGTAACCAAATGGATTGAAACGGATAAAGAAACCATGGTCACCGTGCCAACCATTAATTCCATTACTGGAGACAAACTGACTGCTTTTGCGCCAAACACCATTGGCATTCCCTATTTCAAAGGAAAAGACCAACGGTCGTTCTCCATGGAGATTTGCAAGCAGCTTTTCGATTTGAGCAAGTTGTTTGAGCGGATTGACAATATGGAGATAGTAGCTGCAAGCTTTAAAGAATTTGCTAAACAAGAAATTGAATATCGGAAAAATGGCAATCCTGATACTACATTAACCCCTGAAAATGTATTGCATGACACGATCGACACTTGCGCTATCCTTGCAAAGAGAGAACGTGGTTCCGTTGGCGAGAAGGCCAAGTTCAAAGAATTACAGAAAGGGATCAAAGCTTTTGGTACCGGATTTCTTATGGCGGGAAATTTCCGTATTGATGATGCGGTACCGGCCTCTGCACGAATTGCCTACTTGGCCACCAAAATTCTGATGAAGGATCTATCACCTATCACCTATTATGACGAGCAAGATATCAATGGATTAACAATCGAAGATCCAGATTGGAATTTCCTGAACCCATTGAAGCGACAACCAGACAAGTCTTCTTTTTACTACTGGTACCAAGCCATGAAATTACTGACAAAGAAATAATCATAACGATAAAATTAAATAAAAGGACGTAGAATAATTCACTAAAGTTGACCGTCTGCAGAGGCGGCTTAGCTCCACCGTTCCAATGTCCGCTTTTCCAACTTCTCCATGTTTTTAAAGGACCGATTCTGGCCGGGTTTCCGCCCGTTGAGGGCGGCGATTAGTCCGGGAATCGTACGGCCAAATAATCAATGCAGTGGTGTGGGGGGGCATCCGGTTTTTAAACGCCTATTTTCCCAGACATAAAATCCCTGGCACAGCTGTAATGCCAATTCGTCCGGGTTGTCGTCAGATACCGGATCAAGGTGCAGCCTGGTGTCTCGGGCTGCACGCCCGAGTTGTAGAACACGAACCGGTGACCTTGGTAGTTCTGGGTCAGTTCACAAAAGAGCGGCAGATAACCCTTCCCGCCAAAGAAGACCAGCGCATCATCGGAATCATTCGGTAGCAGACAAAAGTCGTGATATTGATCCTGTTGACTACGCTGTTTATATTTCTGATCTTTGGGCGTTTGCGCGAAGGTGATGTCATATTTTGGTGTCAGAAATTTTGCACTAATGAGTCCCCAACCGGCGGACAGGATGAAAATATTATCAACGCCGTATTGTTTGACTAATCGTTCGTACGTCGTGTTGCTATAAAGTTTGTATGCCGGGCTCAGATTCAGCGGATTGTTTCCGGCTCGGTTGTTGTAATCAACCAGCAGTTCCCGCCAGGTCTTTCCATTCTCAGTCAGATCGTCGGGGCGAGCATAGAGGTAGGCATCAGATGGAGGAGCTTTATCCGGGTTGGCGACGAACAAAACTGGCTTTCCATCGCCATTCGTCAGGTATCCTGCATTGGGATCTTTTTTTGCGGCACACTGAATCACGATCTTCATGGTGTGTGTCCCATCTCTGACACCAGCCTTTCCAGTTCATCAAGAAAGACGGGATCATAGTCTTCATCGACATGGTTCTGATTCCAGATCCCGGAATTGCGGACTTTCTCCCGGTTACAGTGATGACCCAACCACTGCGGGGAAGCAGCGTCAGCGGGCAGTTTGTTGTAATTGCTAAGTAGCGCGATGGTATTGCGCTCTATGTAGCCGCGCAGACTATTTGGCCCCGGTTCGTCGGCTATTTCGAGACACAGAAAAGGCATCTCGCGGATCGATTTGCTGACGAGTTGTTCCAAAGGTTGTTCTTTCTCCGGGATGTCTTTGGGTGCAGAACTGCCCTGTCCCCATGTTGGATAGACGTGCCCATCGAGATCTACTAACGCCGTGCCGTGCCAACGATGAGCCGAAATATGGAACCGCGGTGGTTGCCGCCACCGGTCTTTGCTGAACCTTTGTGCTGGGATAATCGGTTCCAAAGAGTGGTGCGCGAGCCGGCTTTGAGTGCATGGGTGCCGACTCGCACAATGCGCGGCCCTGAGCCCGAATCCGTTCGGCTTTCTCCGGGTTCCTGAAAGAAATAAACACCGCGAACTGGCCAGTCCATTCGACCGGTAGATTCTGACAGCAACCGTGTTCCACCTGACTTTGCAGACAGACCTTCCACAATCGCGTAAAAGCGCGTCAGGTCAGCGATCCGTTTTGTAACGGCGGATTTACCTTCCAATGTTGGATATCTCCTGAGTTCGCCCATAACGGTTGTTGGCACCTGTTTCTACTCTACCCGGACGATCCGCGAATGGCTATTCAAGGG
>QILI01000083.1 GCA_003233305.1 Mizugakiibacter sp. | reverse complement strand
CGAATCATGGAGGTTTTGCCTATCTAATCGACACCACACCAGACGGCGTACCCTATGTTCAGTTTGAATCTGGGCGGGTGGACGTATCTGCAGATGACGCACTGAGCCGCCCACAAGAGGGTGAATCGGACTCAGATGCTGTGGCGTTTCTGAGAGAGGCTTTAAGTAACGGAGAACGTCCGGCTAAGGAGGTCAGCAAAGAGGCGAGGGCCTGCGGGCTATCCGATAAACAGCTTCGCACCGCATACGGAAAACTACATATCAAATCCAAGAAAAGCGGAATGAGTGGCGGCTGGATCTGGAGGCTTCCTTGCGAAGATGCCCCCGAAGGTGCCCAAGATGCCCTCACACAGATGGGGGCATCTTGGGCATCTTCGAGGGAAAAAGGGCATCTTCATGGAGATGAGGGGATCGAGATATGAAGGCGCTCGCATTACTTCACGAACTTCACCAAGCGGGAATCTGGACAGAACGCCGAGGTGAGAAGCTGGTTCTGAAACCTGCTGACCGGGTGACTGCTGAGATCGTAAACCGGGTCCGCGAGGTTAAGCCTGAGCTGCTGCGGGTGATCGACCCTGTCCGGCAGAGAGACCGATTACTTGAGGCCGCTCGGCAAGAAGGGATCAACCGCTGCGTAGTGGATAAATTAACCGATGCAGACCTTGCCGGTATTGAGTGTTGGAGCGATATCCAGCTAAGAACCGCCATCCGCTGGTATCGAGATGATCCCCCCTACTTGCGGAGGTCGACCCCATGACGCGCCGGGTTAACCTTGACGGAAGCTCATGGAAATATCGCTACGTACGGGTGGTGGGGAATCCGAAGCAGCTCTCACGAGAAGCTTTAAGGGCCATGCGGGCACTGCGCCGGCTGGGCTTGTACCAAGGCCAGATACCTGGTGATCCATTGCCACCATCACCCGGAAGTACTAAGCGAGACGTACCGATAGATTATGATGGCGGTGATCCGAACCTGTGCAGTGCGAAAACCAAGACCGGCCGGCCATGCCGGGCACTGGCGCTGCCCTCTACAGGCCGCTGCAAATGGCATGGTGGTCTATCGACCGGACCCAGGACACCAGAAGGTAAGCAGAAGGTCACCCTAAACCTGCCGAACCATCGTAAGAGCAAAGTAGAGCGGTGAACCAGGGGTATGCATAGCCCCGTACAGGTGTCTGCGAACGCCCGTCTAGGGCTTTACGTGTGTGCGTGCGAATGAGTTTGGCAGGAGAAAATAGGGGACGAAACTTTGCATAACGGCCGAATAACGGCCAACAAAGTGATATCCGTAAAAACCAAGAAATGGGAATTGTCACGTAAGGCATTGATTAAAATGGTGGCCAGGGACGGAATCGAACCGCCGACACGAGGATTTTCAGTCCTCTGCTCTACCAACTGAGCTACCTGGCCAAAACGTTTGGGCCCGCCCGGCTTGCTGTGCAGGCGGACGTCAGCGTGAGCTGCGTATTACATCGGTTGTGCCTGCATACGTCAAGACATGTGTTATGAATCCAATGATAACAGTTGGTTACAGTATAGTATGTGGATGGAAAGTTGGGTGTATCATAAACTTGAAATCGTGAACAGGCCGTATTGTGCGGTACTGGGTCTGCGGTATGTGGAGGGAGTCATCATGCGTAGTTCATTCAAAACTTCAGTAACCTTACTCGGTGTGTTGGCCTTGCTGGTGAGTGGGCTTGCCTTAGCGGATACAGCCCAGGTGCAGGCAAAGAATCTTGCTCTTTTCGAGAAGTACGCAGGTAAGTCCGTGGATACAATCACGGTGTTCCAGCAGCAGGGCTGGCAACCTCTTGGTCCACAGCATCTGGCTCTGTGGACCGGGGTTAATAGGGTGTATCTGATCAAGGTTGCCAAACCGTGCATCAATCTGCAGTGGGCCAAAGGGGTCGGTATAACTCCGCATATGAACCGCTTGCGCGCACGTTTTGACGTGGTGTACGTGCAGGGCCAAGCCTGCGAAATCTTGTCGATGCAGCCGGTGGATTACCGAGCCATACGTAAATCTTTCAAGACTGCAGGTACTTCAATGCTCAAACCGAAGGCTATGGCGTCTCAGTCGGTCCCTTCCTCTGAGTCCCGGCGAGGTTCTGAGTAAGCATCGGGCCGGACATCTTCGCCGCCGAACAGGAATTTTTCCATTTCGGCGGCGATAAACTGGCGGGCTTGTGGATCCAGAGGATTGAGTCGGTATTCGTTAATCAGCGTCGTTTGCTGGACGAGCCATTCATTCCAGGCTTGGAGTGAGATGTCGTGGTAGATACGCTGGCCGAGTTCACCTGGCCAGGGTGCATAGTTGAGGCCTTCGGCTTCTCGGTCGAGGCGTACACAGTGGATTATGTGTGGGGCCAATTTGGATTCTCCTTGAGTTGGTTTAGAAATTTTCGGATCGGTGCCGGCAAGGCTAGATCCATGGTTTGCTGTGGGGTCCACCAGTTGAGCAGGTTTGGTTCGCGAATACCGGAAAACGGAGTAACCCGATCGATCAGCCAAGGTGTGGCCTGCAAATGATAATGGCTGAAGCTGTGATGGATAGTGGGCAGGTTTTGTTGCCGACAACCTTCAAGCTTGGCATGGGCTTGCGCTAGATTTCGTAAGGGTTCGGTTGTCGTATCTTGTGGCAGACTCCAGAGACCTTGCCAGACTCCGGCTTGAAGACGCCGTTCGAGTAGGATGCGGCCTTGCTGGTCGCGTAAGACCAGCAGGGTGGCTTGCCGGGTGGGTCGCTGACGCTTGGGGCGTACTTCGGGAAACTCGCTGGTGCATTGATGAGTATGCGCATAACAAGCGATGCGCAATGGGCATTCGTCACAACAGGGGTGGCTGCGACGGCAGACGGTGGCCCCCAGATCCATGATGGCCTGGGTGTAGATGGCAGCCTGCCGTTCGGGTGTGTGGATTTCAGCGTGGTGCCACAATTCTTGCTCGACCTTGCGGATGCCGGGCCACCCGGCAATACCGTGATAGCGGGCGAGTACCCGTTTGACGTTGCCATCCAGAATTGGGTACGGCAGGTTCCATGCTAGGGCGAGGATGGCTCCGGCTGTAGAGCGGCCAATTCCGGGTAGGGCCTGGAGAGCATCGGGATCGTTTGGCAATTGCCCTTGGTGCCGTTCAACACAGAGTTTTGCGGCCTGGTGCAGTTGCCGTGCGCGCCGGTAGTAGCCAAGTCCGGACCAGAGGACGAGAACCTTGTCCTCACTGGCTGCAGCGAGGTCGACCAGCTTGGGTAGATCCGACATGAAACGCAGGTAGTAGGGTATGACGGTGGCAACCTGGGTTTGTTGCAGCATGATCTCCGCTAGCCAGACCCGATATGGTGTGCGTGGATGTTGCCAAGGCAGGTCATGGCGACCGTGGTGGGCATGCCAAGTGAGTAGGGCAGTGGCTAGCTCGGATTGGCTGGACGTGTGCTTCAAGGCGTAGCAGAACTGGCACTGGCTTCGGGTTCAGAGCGGATCTTCAGGCCTTTGATGTGCAAGCCGGCGTAATCGATTTGCTTCATGCTGGCTGTTCCGGTAATCGGAGGCAGACTGATCTGTAGTGATGTCGGGCCGGTACCGGGGTGGCGTAGCGTTGCCCACCATTGCTGCAACGCAGTGGGGTCAAATTGCATCTGTACCTGCTTGCCTTGTTGTTGGATCTGCACACTCAAGCTGGTACCGGATGGGGTAGGTTGAAGCTGGAGCCTGATCCGTGCTCGAGGCCTACTGATCTGCCCGGTAAGTAATAGCTTCGCCTGGGTGCTGCCCAACCACTGAATATCACCCTGAAGCTTCAGAGTACCGATAGTCGGCAATTGACCTGATACCTGTAGATTCTTCATTCCTACCAGGCTATGAGACTGATAGGGAACAGCTTTGATCAGCAGGCGCACCGGTTGGCCCGAGCTGGTTAGCGCTTCAATCTGTAAAGTGAAGGGCAAGCCGGGCATAAGGCGGCCCGCCTGCAGTTTGAAGTTCCGCAGCAGGATACCTTCACCTTGGGTAAGCAGGCCGTCACTGATCACCATGCCGCTGCGAATGCGGGGTAGAAATGGTTTGCCACTGCGAGGCAGGGAGGCTAAATAGCTGCGGGCCATGTTCAGGTTGATATTGGGTGACCGTATCTGCAGTTTTCCGATCACTAGTTCCCTATTGAGTAGGGCTCGCCAAGGTAATTCTAGGCGTACCTGAGTGGCACTGACCATGGGCTGGCTTTGGCCGAGGACCCGCAGGCGCAGTCCACTGAGAACCACGGTTGGGCGTGGGAATAATCGGGCACTGGCCGGTTGGGAAAGCTGCAGTTGCAGCCCGTTATCTGTGGCGATGGACTTGAGTAGACGGGTAAAACGCTCCGGTCTGAGCAGCAGGTTGGCTCCCAACACAGCCAGTACCAATGCCAGAACCAGAGCGGAAAGGGTGGCAATGAGAATTCGGTGGTGGCGGCCTGGTAGATTCATCGCTCAGCCAATTGCTACGTTCAGGATCCCAAATCAGTATGACTGTCCATGGGCAGCAGGCCTTCTACGAAGGCTTCAGCATCGAAACGACGCAGGTCGGTGCTAGCCTCGCCAAGTCCGATATAACGAACAGGTAGGCCGAACTCACGAGCCAGGGCAAATACTACGCCACCCTTGGCGGTACCATCGAGCTTGGTGATGGTTAGGCCGGTGATGCCGATCATGGCATTGAACTGGCGTACCTGGTTGATAGCGTTTTGTCCGGTCGTTCCATCGATAACCATGAGCACTTCGTGTGGGGCGTTCGTATCGAGCTTACCCAGTACTCGACGGATTTTGGCCAACTCATCCATCAGACCCGCTTGGGTATGTAGGCGCCCGGCCGTATCAGCAATGAGAATATCTGCCTTGCGGGCCTGTGCCGATTGCAGTGCATCGTAGATTACGCCGGCGGCATCAGCCCCCTGGTCCTGGGCGATAACCGGTACCTTGTTGTGCTTCCCCCAAGCCTGAATCTGCTCAACTGCGGCGGCACGAAAGGTATCGCCGGCTGCCAGCATGACTTGTCGACCTTCGGTACTGAAACGATGGCTGAGCTTACCGATAGTGGTCGTTTTTCCAACCCCGTTGACGCCTACTACCAGGATAACAAAGGGCTGTCCGGGTTCGGGCTGTAGCGGATGTTCTATAGGCTTGAGTATTGCCAATAAATCGGTACGCAATCTCATTCGCAGTGCCGTAGAATCAGCGAATTCACGCTTCAGCATCCGTTGGCGTAGATCTCCAAGCAGCTCGGTTGTGGCCTGGATACCGACGTCGGCGGTAATCAGAAGTGTCTCCAGTTCTTCCAGTAGCGTTTCATCAAGTTTCGGATTGTGCTTGAACAAAGAGCCGAAGCCACGGGTCAGCGCATTGCCAGCGAGGCGTTTGTGCCAAGTATGGCGATGGGCTAGGGATGAGGTGTCGAGGTGAACAGGTTCGGAATCCAAAGTCTGGCCAGATGGCAGGTCTGGTAATGCTTGACGATCTGTTGCGACAGAAGTCTCACATGAAGGTGCCAGGTCGGCATGCAGGGGCCTGAGGTCGGCTGCAGATTTCTTACGGAACAGCTTTTTAAGCATTGGGACGGGGATCAGGGGACAAGGACATTATGCTAGCAGCCTGTCAGTCTCGAGGGAGAGTAGTGAGGTGAGAAGAAAACCGGATTCAGCTTCTTGATACTTTGAGGCGAATCGTGGTTCCATATAAGAAAAAGCCAAGGCAAGTCGGGCCAATGTCCCATTTACCCGATAGGCTCTTCTACAGCCCGACTGATTGTGCACACAGCGCTCAGGGCACCTTGAAACTATGGTGAGTGGTTTGAGTGTCAGGCGCCCCGGAGAGAATCTCCGAGACCTATCCGTTGGATAGGTGAGAATTGAGCGAGGACGCAATGCAGCCATCGAGTTGGGTAACAGTTTTGAGGTGCCCATCAGTATCCACCCGTTTGCGGAGCAGTATATGAACAAACCTTTACGGGGCTTAGGAAGCGTACGCATCATTGGCGGAAGTCTGCGTCGTTCGCGCTTGCTGGTGCCGGAATCGCCGGGTTTGCGACCCACTCCGGATCGGATTCGTGAAACTCTATTCAACTGGCTCGCACCGGTCCTTCCGGGTTCGCGTTGTTTGGATCTGTTTGCAGGAACCGGGGTGCTGGGTATCGAAGCAGTGTCGCGGGGCGCAGGTGAAGCTATTTTTCTGGAACACGATGCGCGTCTGGTTATGACATTGCGTGAAAACTTGGCCAGGTTGCATATTGCCGATGCCAATGCACAGGTCATTCACACCGATGCAATGGACTGGTTGCAGCGCTCCTCCAGCCGCTTCGATGTAATCTTTGTGGATCCTCCTTATGCCGCTGCGTTATGGTCTCGAGTGCTACAGCGTCTCGGTCCATGGCTTGCCATAGGGGCAAGAGTGTATGTTGAATGGCCAAAGAAGCTAAATTTAGTAATTCCTCATGGTCTGAAACCACTTCGACAGGTGCATGCCGGTGACGTTTCCTGTGTCTTGCTACAGACCACGTGGACTCCCGGATGAGGGGTGCAAGCTGCTAAGCTTTAATACCGCTAACCGGACTGTAAGGTATGAGTGAATCCGCTGCCGATGAGTTGGGAACCCGAATTGCCGTATACCCAGGCACTTTTGATCCCATTACCAATGGCCACACGGATCTGGTGACCCGCGCTGCACCACTGTTCGAGCATGTGGTTGTGGCGATTGCTGAAAGTTCTACCAAGTCACCCGGCTTTAGCCTGGACGATCGCATTGCCCTGTCGCGGCTGGCTCTGGCCGACTTGCGCAATGTCGAAGTACGTGGTTTTAGCTGCTTGTTAGCTGATCTGGTCAAGGAGATCAAAGCGGGAGTGATACTACGCGGACTACGTGCGGTTTCAGATTTTGAATACGAGTTCCAGCTGGCCAGTATGAATCGGTATCTGATTCCGCAGGCCGAAACTCTGTTCCTTACCCCTTCTGAACAATACAGCTTCATTTCCTCATCGCTGGTGCGTGAAATCGCGCATCTGGGTGGTGACGTGTCGAAATTTGTCCATCCGGCGGTGCAGCAGGCGCTAAAGCAGCGTTGGCGGTTCCGTGGTACTGCAGCACACTAAAGAGGAGAACAACCATGCGTAAACTTAGCATTGCCCTGGCATTGGGACTGAGTGCCAGCTTGATCCTGGCAGGTTGCCAGAAGAAACAGGCCGAGCAGACTCAACAGACCACCCAGGTCAGCAGGCCGAGCAACCCCACTGACGTGGCCGCCTGGCAGAAATACATGCAGCAACTGGTCATCAAGAACTTGCAGGGTATGACCGCACAACAGCCCTACGTGTATTTCGTTCCGGCAGGTACCAATTCGAGCGATCAGGCACAACGTGACCGGCAACTTGAACAGGTCCAAAGTATGGTGTCTCGTGGGGTGTTGCCGGGTAATCTGATTGCCCTCGGTGGCCCTAATTCACAATTCACTGCAAATATGCTCATCAATGCTTTTACGGGTGCCCAGTCCGGCTCATTCCATGGCGTGATCGTGCTGTTCATGGGCAACAAAGCGGATGAGGCGAAGGTAGCAGCAATTATCAAGCCTACCGGGGCGATTTTCCGGTTTGTGCAAATGTAAGGGTTAGTCGATGCGGTCTGTTCGATACCGCATCGACTTCTCACATGGCATTGCGAATTACTGATACACGCATCAACTGTGATGTTTGTGAGTTGGTCCGCCCCAAACAGGCTATCTCCATGGGGCTGAGTATTATCAGATCAGCCCGTTTCAAGGTATAGAAGGTGTGGGTCACTGCGGAGCACCATAGGTTATCCCGAAAAACAGTACTTGAAGGCCGATTCGCTGGAGTCTACCGAGTCGGCTCGTTCTTCCCCGGAAAGTTGGGTACCGCTATTTGGAAAACTGCAGCCGTTACCGTGTCGGTGAGCTTGTCCGGTTGTTGAACCAGCATGGCTCCGGTCAGTACTGGGTTGGGGTGGACGATGTGAAGCAGGTATTGGCTGATATGGTTTTCTGCACACTGGGCAACCGTACATAGGGTCTGGTGTACAAGACAGAATATGTTGTAATGAGGTAGGAATTACGCAGCTAATCCGTCTACAACTGGAACGTCCGGCCCGGTCATGTATCGAAGGGCCGTAAGTTATGGAGGCACCGATTGTGCGACTTTGGTCAATTTCAGGTAATTCCCAGCGTCTCGATGGCGGGGCAATGTTTGGCAATGTCCCCAAGGCTCTGTGGAGTCGCTGGATTGAGCCTGATACAGAAAATCGAATTCCATTAGCTTGTCGCTGCCTGCTGGTCCGTGACCTGAACGGGTGCAATGTATTGTTCGAAACGGGCATCGGAGTGTTTTTTGAACCAAATTTACGCAGGCGCTATGGGGTGCAGGAAGATCATCACATACTGCTGGATGGCCTGGCTGCATTGGGCTTGGGTGATGAAGATATTGATGCCGTGGTTCTCTCGCACCTGCATTTCGACCATGCGGGTGGGTTATTGGCACCCTATAGTAGAGATGAGCCACTGAAGTTGCTGTTTCCACGGGCCCGATTCATCGTCGGTCGAACCCACTGGCAGCGGGCTAGACAGCCCCATCCACGCGACCGGGCTTCATTTATTCCTGGGCTTTGTGGCTTGCTTGAACAGACCGGCCGACTCGAACTGGTCGATGGTGAAACCAGTACCGTGCTCGGCCCCCAAGTACGTTTTAGTTATTCCGAAGGACATACCCCGGGACTGATGCTGGCTGAAATTCAGCCTGTACCTGGTGCCGGTGGTGGACTTGTATTCTGTGCGGACCTGATTCCTGGCAAGCCTTGGGTGCATGTACCTGTGACTATGGGTTACGACCGCTATCCAGAACGTCTTATTGACGAGAAACAGCCTTTTCTGGACGACAAACAAGCCCGCAGGGTTCGTCTGTTCTTCACCCATGATGCGGAGACGGCCATGGCTGAGGTTGAATGCGATGAGCGTGGTCGCTACGTTGCGGTTCGGGCGCAGGCTTCTCTGCAGGATTGGCCATTGTGATGGAGCGATGGCCCGATTTGTCTCGATGGAAGCATGGTTTGTATCGACTGGTACCGTGGGTCTTGTTGGTACTTGGTGGGTTACTGGCGGCTTTGACTGGGCAGGGACAGGTTAGGCACTTGCAGGCACTGCTTCAGCATGGTGGTGAAGTAAAGGATCTTGGCCGTCAGGCCAGGCCATCGGCGTCCCTGGATTCGTACATGGTGCGGGTGGTGGGAACGCCGCAAATTATCCAACCCGCCGTCGATGCTCAATTCGGCCAGAGCGTGAAAACAACTCGTTTGATCCGCGATGTGGCTATGTTCCAGTGGCAACAAGTGAATGTGGGTTATGGTCCGGAATACGAACTGGAGTGGCATGTTGGTCGGGTAAATTCAGCACATTTCATGCGGCCAAGGGGACATCGTAATCCGTCATTGCCGGTATTCGCAGTAAGTTTTCTCGCTCCGCAGGTACGCTTGGATGGTTTTCTTCTCGCTCCGAAATTACTCAAGGCGATTATCGGCGAAGTACCGGTCCAGCCCGATATTCGGGCACTGCCACAAAACCTGAAAGCTAGTTTCCGGCTTGTTGGTAATGCTTTGGTTACGGTGTCGCGTCATCGTCCAAGATTGGGCGATGTACGAGTAAGCTGGCAGGCGACCCCCCTACAGACGATTACTGTTTTTGCGAAAGTTCAGGGTCGCCAACTGGTGCCAGCTCGGGATGCGGCAGCAGGGCACGGTTTTATCGTGCAGCTCGGGGATCAAAGTCTGTCAAACCTACTACCCGGTGTACCGGATGGTCCCATGTATCCCACCGGGCGGATTGGTTTGGCGTGGCTATTACTGACGCTGGGTCTGGCCGGCTGGTGGTGGCGTGCCGGGCGGGCTGATCCACTTCGTCAGGGCATCGTTGTGGCGGTTGCCGGGGCGGGGCTAACCGGGTTGATCCTTGGCTTGGTCTGGATTGCCACGCGTTTCTACCTGGGGGTTGGTTTGTCGCTGGGTGGACTGATTCTGGCTGGGGTAGCGTGGTGGGTCAGGTCACGCAAGGATTTTACAGGGCACGGAGAAGCCCAGGATCGTGGCTGAACGGATGCCCCAGGACGCGCCCCAACCGGTCAGTCCTGCTGCAGCCACCACAGGCCAGCATAGAGTTTCGGGTCGATGGGAACCCCTAGCAGCTGACGTTCCTGCAGCCATTGTGCAGCCGTATTTAGCGGGATTTCGTGGACCACGATATTTTCCGTCGCATCGCCTCCTCCGGAACCGACTTTGCGCAGCTCTTTGGCCCGTACGAAATGGATGATTTCTGTACTCATCCCGGCTGAAGAGGGGCCCGAAGTCAGTAGCTCGAAGCTTGTCGCTGCATAGCCGGTTTCTTCCTCGAGTTCCCGGCGGGCACTGTCGAACACATCCTCTTCGGTGGCCCCGGGCAGGTCGCCGATCAGACCGGCAGGCATCTCGATCGTCGCGGCACCAACCGGTACCCGGTATTGTTCGACAAAAAGTACCTTTTGTTGTGGGGTCATGGCCACGATCACCACCGCTCCAGCGGGCGTGTTACGTTCGGCATATTCCCAGCGGCCTCGACACTTCAGGCTCAGCCAGTGGCCTTGGTACAGTATCTGCTCCGGGGTCTCGGCGTCATCGGGGCGCTTGACCTGAGCAGAGCGGGAAGGTTGCTGCTTCATCATTCGGCTCCAATCTGGGCCATACAGCGCTGGCGGATACCGTGTCCAAGGCGTTGCTGTTCGCACCAATGCCGCAGGGCTTGCAGATCGCCCTGACCACGGCGCAGTGCGTCGATATGCTGGGGTACCGGTGCATCCAGGGCAATGGTTGCCAGGCGTTGCGAGAGCAGAGCATTGGCACGATGTTCATGCAGCCGCTGAGCGATCCCGGCTGCCCCACGTATTGGCAGGGAAGGAATCTGCTCCAGGTTTTCGAGTAGAGCCTCCAGGCTGTCAAAATGCTGCAGCAGTGCCGCAGCAGTCTTGGCCCCGATACCAGGGACGCCGGGGATATTGTCTGCGGTATCGCCCGCCAGGGCTAGGAAGTCGATCACTTGATCGCAACGCACCCCAAGGCGTTCCAGAACCCCTTCGGGCCCCCAGCGCCGCTTCCGTGCATAGTCCCATTGCTCATCGCCGGGTTGCAGCAATTGTCCGAAATCCTTATCAGCAGAAACCACCACTGTACGCATGCCGTGGCTTCGTACCATGTTGGCCGTGCTGCCAATCAGGTCATCAGCCTCATAGCTGGCATGGGCCAGAGTGGTCACCCCAAGCGTTTCGGTGATGCTGCGACAGGCATCGAACTGGCGCAGCAGATCAGGTGGCGTCGGCTCGCGATGGGCTTTGTAGGCTGGATACAGAATATTGCGAAAGCAGCCAGCAAGAGCTACATCAAAAGCCAGCATGATATGTGCGGCCTGTGTTTCTTCCAGCAGATCGAGAAGAAACAGTACGAAACCGTAGGTGGCATTGCCGGGCATACCCTCACTATCGTGCAAGGTATCTGGAAAGGCATACCAGGCGCGGAAAATGTAAATACTGGCATCGACCAGAAAAGCTGGTGGACGCTGATTCATGGTGTCCATGCGTGAACCTTGGCCGCCGGATCTGGGCGACTACGCTCGGTGACTACGGCACTTGTTGTACCGATGTGTACAAAGCCGATCACTCTTTCGTGTCTATCCAGGCCCAGCAGAGCGGCCACTTTGCGGTCATAGGCGGCCCACCCAGTTAGCCATTGAGCGCCAAAGCCCAGCGCTTGGGCTCCCAACAGAAGGTTGTAGGCAACGCAACCGGCTGAAAGGATCTGCTCCTGCTCGGGTATCGCGGAATCGGTTGCATCGAGACGGGCGATGACCACCACGACCAGTGGAGCGTAGTGGTAGCGTTGGCGCTCTTTTTCCTGGCGCGTTGTGGAGAGCTCGGGATGGCGAGCCACAGCAAGATCAGCAAGACGCTTACCGAATTCAAGCTTGGCAGTGCCTTCGAGGGTGAGCAGGCGCCATGGTGTGCGTACCCCATGGTCAGGTACACGCAAGGCCATACGCAGCAGCCAGTCGCGCTGGGGGATATCCAGACCGGGAGCGGTGAGCAGGCGGGCAGGGATGGAGCGGCGTTGTTGTAGGAACTCGCGAGTCTGGAAAGAATCCATGGGCGAAGTTTAGCAGCCTGTCCGGCCATGGGGTTTGAAATTCGAGAGTAAGGTCGAAGTTCACTTCACCTGTCGGTAAGAGGGCATGTTGCAGCAACCCCGTGCCGTCGTAGCGGGCATCAGTTACGATGCGTAGTGATGCCTGAGCGTAGACAGCCGTTGGTGCTCGGGTCCAAGCCATTGTTGGGAGTCTCTTGCATGTCGATCACCATTGCTGCCACGCGCGAACACACCGCCTCCGAGCGGCGGGTTGCGATTACTCCAGAAACCGCCAAGAAACTGCTGGCTCGGGGGTTGCGAGTTCTGCTCGAACCCGACGCTGGAACCGCAGCAGGTTTTCCAGATCAAGCCTATACGGATGTTGAATGGGCGAGTGCCGAGGCAACGGCTACTCAGGCTGACATCCTCTGCTGTGTGCAACCACCGTCACAGGTGATACTGAGCACATTGCACCCAGGGGCTATTTTGGTGGGGCAGCTGCGTCCCTATGAAAGCCGCGAACGGCTTGATCTTATGGCCCGACAGGAGACGACGGCCTTTGCTCTGGAGCGGTTACCACGAATTACCCGTGCGCAGGCAATGGACGTGCTCTCTTCGCAGGCGGCGGTGGCCGGATACCGGGCCGTGATACTGGCCGCCGAGGCTGCCCCTCGACTATTTCCGATGCTGACTACGGCAGCGGGAACCTTGCGTCCGAGCCGAGTACTGGTGATTGGTGCCGGGGTGGCCGGTTTGCAGGCTATTGCTACAGCACGACGGCTCGGTGCCCAGGTGGATGGTTTTGATGTGCGTCCGGAGACCCGTGAGCAGGTCCAGTCCTTGGGGGCGAAGTTTTTGGATCTGGGGGTGTCGGCCAGCGGTAGTGGCGGTTATGCTCGTGAGCTGAGCAAGGAAGAGAGGGCTCTGCAGCAGCAGGCGTTAAGTGAGCATTTGCGCAGCGTGGATGTGTTGATCACCACCGCTGCCGTACCGGGGCGGTCCGCCCCACGAATTATTACCACGGCTATGGTCGAAGGCATGAAAGCCGGTGCGGTCATTGTCGATCTGGCTGCGGAAAGCGGTGGAAACTGTGAGCCGGTACAGCCTGGAAAGCGCCTCGAATACCATGGGGTTACTATCCTTGGGCCGCTCAATGTGGCGGCTCAGGCACCGTTGCATGCCAGCGAGATGATTGCCCGTAATTTTGCCCATTTTGTCGAACTTCTTCTGGATGCTGAAGGTGGTTTAGCTCTAGATCTGGACGATGAACTGCTCGCCCAGAGCTGTGTTGTGCATGGAGGTGAGGTGCGTTTCAAGCCGTGAACTAACTGAGTAGTTGTACATTTTCGTAGTGGGCACAGCTCGGTCTATGGCTGTGTCTGCCGCAGTATCCCTTGATATTACAAGGTTTCGAGGTGTGCTGGCTCAGGGGTTTCCAGATGAAGGTTTGACCGTGTTGGGCCGTACCGGTTCTGCGGGTTGCCGAGGTCTGACAGGTTGCTGACCATTGTCATGCCAGGGTAGCCAGCGATCACGTTCACCGGGACTCATTTCACGCCAGTGTTGCCGCAATACTTGCCGCTGTTGAGGACTCATCTTCTGGTAACGGGCAAAGGCTTCACGCAGCCGCTGACGTTGGCGTGGGCTCATGGTTCGCATTCGCCTCAGGTTGTAACGGATACGGGCTCGCTGTTGTGGATTCAGGCTCATCCAGCGTTGCAATCGCTGCTCGATTCGTAGTTGCCGTTGTGGTGGGAGCTGGGCCCAGCGCTGCGCATGCCGCAGCAGTTTCTGGCGCTGTCGAGGGGGGATCCGGTTCCAGCGCGGGGCAAAAGCCAGCAACAGTTTTTTCTGCTCGGGGCTCAGTTGTCTCCAACTGGGTGCGGTAACCCCTGCCGTGGGCCAGACCGCAGTTTGTGCATGGCTGGCGAGCGGCAATGTGGATAACAAAGCCAGCATAACGACCAGCCACCATCCGGATACTCGCCGCTTCATTGTGGTTGCTCCTGTTGCTGCCGGGTTGGTGCCTGGGAAGCCAGCCAACTATAAAAATTGAGATCCTGCGCCATGGCCAGGTCGGTGACGTCGGTGTTGGCGACAAGACTGGTAGCTGTGGCCACGGTGCTTGGTACCGAAGTACGCTGCAGGGTGTCCGGGGCGGGTCGCCAGACCAGGGCCAAGAAGGCCAGCAGGGCCGCTGCAAGAACACCGGCAGGAAGCAGCAGGGGAGCGATACGGGAGCGGCTCGGTTGGGCGACAGCCTGCCTACGGAGCACTTTGAGATGGGTTGCAGTGACGAGGTCCAGATTCCGGGTGGAGCGCTCATACAAGTCATGGGTGCGCTGTTCCAGCGAAGGATGGGGAAGGTTCACGACCTGTCCTCCAATTGTTTGCGTAGGGCGTGCAGGGCTCGCGAAAGATGGGTTTTGACACTACCTTGCGAACATCCCATAGCCTGGGCTGTTACCGCCACATTAAGACCTTCGAGAATTCTCAACATGAACGCTTCAGCTTGACGCCGAGGTAAGGAGCGGATCGCCTCACTCAGGCGCAGTAGCGCCATGTCATCGGCATGGCGTTGAGCTGGACCGGGGTCTCTTGAGGCCGGCTCCCAGACGGTGGTAGCAGTTTGCTGATGGCGGGAACTGGGTGGTAGCCAGCCAATCATGATCGAGCGTACTTTCCGGCGCCGGTATTGATCGGTAATTCGTCGCCGCAGGATGCTCCAGAATAGTGGCGTCCATTCCTCGGAGGGGTGGTTATGATAGTGGCGGGCAAGCCGAAACATAGCATCCTGTACCGCATCAAGAGCATCCTCGCGGTGTTGCAGGGCGATCTCGGCCATACGAAAAGCACGCTTCTCGATACTGGCCAGAAAGCCGTCCATGCTGGATGCAACAGGCCTTGCCGGCATAGATGGGGTTTCCAGAATGGCTTCAGTAGTCGGGTGATCCATGCTCTAGATTCTCGATGAACTGGTATGCTTTGTCGGCGGTCTGGTCATCGTGAATAACGTCATGGTTTCCATCTGGTTGACAAGCCTGCGTATGATGCACCTTTGTCGGTGCCAATGGAGAGACTTGGATGAGCGGCTTCCTTGCTTTGTATATATTCATGTTGGCGGCTTTCACCGGGTATGAGGTGATTGCCCGCGTACCGGTTATTTTGCACACGCCATTGATGTCCGGCTCCAATTTCGTGCATGGCATTGTGCTGGTTGGTGCAATGGTAGCGCTGGGCCATGCCCACACCCCGGTCGAGCAGGCACTCGGTTTTGCGGCTGTGTTGATGGGGGCGGCCAATGCTGCGGGGGCGTATGTGGTGACCGAGCGTATGCTGGAGATGTTCAAACCCAGCCGTAAACCCGGAGACGGAGCGTGAACGGCTGGGTTACGGTACTGATCAAGGCCAGTTATTTATTGGCTGCACTGTTGTTCATTCTCGGTTTGAAACGCATGAGTTCACCACGGACTGCTCGTGGCGGTGTGGTTTGGGCAGGGTTTGGCATGTTGTTGGCGACGCTGGCAACCTTTTTCCTGCCGGGGATGCACAACTTTGCACTGATTGGGCTGGCGCTGGTCTTGGGTGGCGCAGTGGCCTGGATCACCGGTCGTCGTGTGGCCATGACCTCGATGCCGCAGATGGTGGCGATTTACAACGGTCTAGGTGGTGGTGCAGCGGCTGCAATCGGAGCAGTAGAGTTGTGGCGATTTGCGGACAGCCTGCAAGGGTCCGGCTGGCGTCTACTCGATTCTACTGTTCGCGCCAGCCACGTCAGCAATGATACCTTGGTCGCAGTAAGTACCATCGCACTGGCTGTGCTGGGGTCGTTAATCGGTGCGGTGTCGTTTTCCGGATCAATGATTGCCTTTGCCAAGTTGCAGGGCTGGATAGACCGGCGTTTTGTCTTTTCCGGCCAGCGCCTGGTCAATGGCCTGCTTTTTCTGCTGGTCGTGGCGGCCGGTGTCCTGTTGGTCTGGGGGCAGCTCAGTCCACAATTGGTCGTTGCGTTCTTCATACTGGCTCTGGTGTTAGGGGTGATGATGACCTTGCCGATCGGTGGAGCAGATATGCCGGTGGTAATCTCGCTATATAACGCATTGACAGGTTTGGCTGTGGCTGTTGATGGCTTCATGCTACAGAATGAGGCCATGATTATTGCCGGCACCGTTGTGGGTGCGGCAGGTACGTTGTTGACCCAGTTGATGGCACGGGCCATGAACCGTTCACTTGGCAATGTCTTGTTTGGCAACTTTGGTGGCGGTGGTGCAAGCTCTGAGCAAGAGATTGGCGGGGCGCAGAAACCGATTGATGCGGCTGATGCAGCGGTGATGATGGCTTATGCTGAACGCGTGGTCATCGTACCCGGCTATGGTCTGGCGGTTGCTCAGGCTCAGCACAAGGTTTGGGAGTTTGCCCAGTTGCTGATCCAGCGGGGGGTAAAAGTCCGGTTTGCAATTCATCCGGTTGCGGGGCGGATGCCCGGGCATATGAACGTACTCTTGGCCGAAGCGGGTGTCCCGTACGATTTGATTGCCGATATGGACGATATCAACCCCGAGTTTCCGAATACTGATGTTGCTTTGGTTATTGGTGCCAACGATGTGGTCAATCCGGTTGCCAAGACGGATCCGTCTTCACCGATTTACGGTATGCCGATTCTGGATGTTGGCACTGCAAAAAATATCATCGTGATCAAACGTGGTCGTGGTACGGGTTTTGCGGGAATCGAGAACGCCCTGTTTTATGCTGATAATACCCGTATGCTGTTTGGCGATGGACAGCAGGCCGTAGGGGCTCTGGTCACTGAGGTCAAGATGGTCGATGGCTAACGTGCCATCCGGCCAACACCATGGCCAGTGCCGTAGCGCCGAATGCGAATGGCAGGATGGTGCCATGGACTGACATCCAGGTAACGCGCCAGAGTAAGGGGGTACCACTGTTCAGGAGGGCTGAACCGAGACCAATGCCAAGGCTCGCAGCAATCCGTGCCGCGGCTAACAGCAGTAATGCATAACCCACGGCTAATAAGGTGCAGCTACCCGCCAGCAGAGTACGCAGCCACCAGGATCGTGGTAGGGCGTAGCGAGCAAGCAACCCGGTACCCAAGCCAATGATCAGCAGGAATACTCCCCAGCTGAGGTTACTGAAAAGAACCATGGCGGCGATGGCGGCCCCCAAAGCGGCTGCCCCCGCTACGATCAGTACCGCCCCATACAGTAATGAAAGCCCACTGGGGTGGGTCGTGTCAGATTCAAACAATTGGCTGGTCATGGTGCAAAGAATCCACGTGGGCATGGCTTAGGGTTGGGTGCTGTTCGACCCGGTACCAGTGTAGCGCGTGGGGTGAGTCTCCGGTGCTCTGGGCAAGGAAATGCGAATAGAATATCATTCTAATTTGCATTAGAAATTACAATAATAATTTATTGTCAACCAGTGATGGATATCACGCGACCCTGGTTCGATTGGAGCGCAGTGAGACCAACAACCAGCTTATCCTCCAACGCTTCAAGGCTATCGAAGCCCCAATTATGAAAGTATTTTTCCCTTAACACATCCCGGATAGGCTCTTGGGAATTGAGTTCTGGTGAATAGGGTGGCAAGAACCGCAAGCGCAGATTGTCCGGTCACTGCAGAGTGTTGCTTTTGTGTCAACCGGCACTATCGACAATTATCACGATATTCTCTCCGGGGTGGTGTTGGGCAATCTCGCAGAGAAAAAACGGCCTACACCGGCTGTTGACTTCGGGCAGAACCAGCGGGTTGAGCTGTCCATCCTGCGGGGATACGGCGGCATGAGCGTAGGTGTATCAGTAGATGAGCATGGTCTTGATCAAAGGCCGCAAAGGATACTTGGCCTAGCCATACGGGTATCGCTGATGCGACCAAAGCGGGCTTCATCTTGATACATCAAGCGTACGGGGCGGGAGACCGGAAACGTTGCCAGTATTACGGCCAGGATATTGGGCAGTTTTTTTCCAGGCATCCCGGTATTGCGAGTTCCCTTTGGGGTAATGGGTATCGGGGGCGAGCTTGCGCCAGCCGTGACGCGCCAACATCCGATAGACTGTGGAAAGTGCCATGGGCTTACCTATCTTCGTTTCGATCAGTGGCTTGAGCTGGGGAATCACGGTGATGCCCCCTGTTTGGGCGTTGGCGAGTACCTCATTGAGGATTTGTGTCTCTTCATCCAGATCAGCTAAGGCGTGATTGCGTAACACGGTCTTGGTCCGAGGCGGCTTCAGGATACCTGTCGCGATCTTGGTAAAACGGGTACGTATCGCCCACGTGGCACTCACGGAACGACCGATGGCACGAGCTGCTTGCTCCAGGCTTAAGCCCAACTCCAGGGGTAGCAAAACCGCCTGGGCTTGCCGCAACTCGGCAGCCGTCTTGGCCGTATGCAGCAACTCTTTCACCGCCTCAAGATGTTCTGCTCCACCTACGGGACATGCCATGCCATGCTCCCCATGAAAAACATGACTTATTATCATCCTTTTTAACGCTATTTTTAATCAGGATTCTTTAGCAGAGGCCTGATTAAAATCAAAATCCGCAGTGTGTAACCAGCGTAGTACGCCGGATGTGATGAGGGCTTCGATTCTGGAGCCGAGTTCCACCAGAGACTCAGGGGTGGCCGCAGGGCCGGTCACCATCCCGATACAACCATCCCGGCCTTCGCTCTTGACCCGGTACATGGCTAGGTCGGCAAGTTCAATAGCGGCGCTTAGGTCGTGCTTGTTCATGCCATCAAGGACTGGCCATGAAGAGCAGCCGACCGAACAGGTAACCTGAATATCCTGTAATGAAGGATCATCGAAGTGATGTTGGCGAACCTTTCGGCGTAGTTGTTCGCCAAAGGCCATGCCCTGCTTGATATCCCGGTCAGGAAGGATGATCAGAAACTCTTCACCACCCCAACGCAGAACCAAATCCTTCGGTTGTTTGAGTTCGATCATCAATTCAGCAACCTCACGCAGGACCACATCTCCCACGTTATGGCCGTAACGATCATTGATGCGCTTGAAGTGGTCCAGATCAATCAGAATTAGGCACAGAGTTTGATTCTGGATTAGTTTTGGTAGGTCTACCGAGAGCAGGCGACGGTTGCCTAGACCTGTCAATTCGTCGCTCAGGCTTTCCTCAGTCAGCGCTAGATTAGCCTGATGCAGACGCTCATTGACTCGGGTGAGTTCAGCCGTGCGCTCATTGATTAGTTTTTGCAGGCGGTGTTGCATGCGCAGCTGATGGCGGGACCGCAGGTACAGAAAACCCCATGCTGCGAGCAGCAATAACAAAATAGCCAGCAGTCGTACGCTGACTAGCTCATACCAGTATGGTCTGATCCAGAATTCAAGTTTGGCCGGTGCGCTCCAGTGACCATTACCGGAACGAGCCTCGACTTCAAAGGTATAGTGGCCGGGGGGAAGTTTGGTGTACCAAACCTGGCGTCGGTTTCCGGTTAGCTTCCACGTGGATTCATAATTACCCAGTTTGTTACGAAATTCGATGGCTTGCCAGGGGCTCAGTGTTGGTACCGTATAGTGGATGTTGATGTCGCGATAGCCGAGGGGTAGTTTCAGTTTCTTGCCATGGGTGTACCAGCGTTTATCGTGTTGTAAACCCTGAATGATGGGGGGAGCGGGATTTCGCTGGATGGGGATGGCTTGGGTGTCTAGCGCAACCAGACCCGAAACACTTGGGTACCAGATGAGCTGGCCGTTAACGAGACTGCGGCCACCGCCACTACCATTACAGCAGCGGCCACGGTATATGCCATCAACCACATCCTGGGCATTGATCAGTACCTCTGAACGGAGGCGCAAGTCGGGCTGTGAGAGGGTGCCCAACAAGTCTACTACGGGGATTCGCCACACCCCGGCAATACTCGAAAAGTAAACATTCTTGCCAAGAATATTGAATGTCCAGACATTGTTGTTGGGTAGCCCCTGAGTGGTGCCCAGCCTATGCAGGTGATTATCTCTAACCAGGCCTATACCCGAGGCCATGGTGGCGAACATGATGGTACCGGGTTGCAGCATGCCAATATCAGTTATTGATCGGTTATGCAGCGAGGTTGCCCAGGTAGGAGTAGTTATGGTGCCGTGAACAAACAGGCGCACGCCATTTTCGGTTCCGAGCAGCAGCCTGTCAGGACCTAAAGGGTAGATTGAACGGATTTGAGAAGCCCCATTTCCGGCACTGGCACTGGCACCATAGCGGCTAAGTGTATTGTCGCGAAAACGAAACAGCCCACCCTGGGTTCCGAACCAGATCGTGCCGTGTGGCCATTCGATAATCTGATTAATTTGCCATTTCGACAATGGCTTGAATTGAGCCGGGATGGAAACCTTGCCATGTACATACAGCGCCACCCCATAGTGGGTGCCGATCCACAGCCGCCCGATACTGTCCCGGTACAGGGTGTACACACTGGAATTAGGTAGTTTCTGCCCTGGAACCAATACCTTGAAATGGCCATCTTGCATTTTACTTACATTGGAGTTGGTGCCGATCAGTAGACTTTGGCCCGGCCCTTTGATGATGCTCCAGATGAAGGGATCAAGCAGACCCTGGCGTTGCCCATAGCGGCGTGCCCAGCCGTTGCTGGCACGAAACAAACCCTGGGTGTGACTGCCCAGCCATAGGTTGCCATGGCGATCCTCGAACAGGCTGTCGATCCAGGAATGGCTGAGCTGAGCGTTATCCACGATGCGTTTAAATCGACCATCCGGCAAGACCCGGTAGATTGCAGTCAAGGTACCAATCCACAGGTTACCGTCACGGTCTTGCAGGAGACTGCTTATTTCAGTATGCAGCAAAGCCTTGGGTAGGCCCGTCTGTGTGATGGCATGGCCCTGCAAAAGCATCAATCCTGATGAGGTACCAAGCCAGAGATGGCCATTGCGCCGTGCCAGAGAGGTGATGCGACGTGGTGTCGAGTTGGTCGGTACTTGTAGACAGCGGGTCGACCCATTGAACTGTCGGCAAACCTGCCCCATGCCCCCGGCCCATAGCCCTGATTGATCGAATAACACGCTGTAGAAGGCCCCCTTGAATCCCTTGATGGGCACCTCTTTGCCATCTTTCCAGACCTGAACACCCATCGCTGTGGCTAGTACGGGTTGTCCTTTGGCGTTGCCCGTGATGGCGTATACCGCTGGGCCACCGAGGTGTTTGAATTGTCCTCGCTGCTCACGGAACAAGCCACGTGTCGAGCCGAACCAGACGTGTCCGGTCTGATCTGCCCAAGCTGCCTGGATCAGGGTGAGTTTGGTGCCGTCGGGAGTGCTTTCATAATTGACGAAGTGATTGCCATCAAAGCGGGTGATACCGTTTTGGGTGCCAACCCAGAGAAATCCATCGCGATCCTGGGTAATGCTGAGTATGGAGATTTGTGGCAGGCCCTGCTCAGTACTCCAGTTACCCAACACATAGTCGTTGAAAGTTAATTTTGGGTTGAGTGCCAGGGCCGGTCGAATCCATAGCAAACCGAGCAAGATGAGTACTATCCATCCTGAGTGGGGTGTGGATACGAGAAAGGAAGCGTGGTTTTTACTCATTCCGTGTTTTTATCGACCACAAATTCAGGTTCTGGAGGCATAATACCGAAATTGTAATAAATAGTCGGTATCTCATGAGTGGTTTCAGTCCAAGTAGTGAAGCGTTTACTTTGGCCCGCGATTGTCTGGCGGTACTGGTTCCCCAAGGCGAGCAGGTAACCTTGCCGGCTGGGCAAATCGGCTACATCACCCAGTCTCTGGGGGGCAGCTTCACAGTGTTTGTAGAGGGTAATTTGTTTCGGGTCAGCGGGGAGGATGCTGATGCGCTTGGCAAGGCTTCGCCGCTACCCATTGAGCTACCCGAAAATGCGTCCGACGAAGATGCCGAGTATATGGTGTGGCAGCAATTGAAAACCTGTTTTGACCCAGAGATTCCGATCAACGTGGTCGACCTTGGGCTGATTTATGACGTCAGTGTCCAGCAAGCAGCCGAGGGGCGCAAAGTGTATGTGAAGATGACCTTGACCGCCCCGGGCTGTGGTATGGGAGATATTCTGGTGGATGACGTACGGGACAAGTTGGAACGGATACCCACCGTGCATGAGGCAGATGTGGACCTGGTTTTCGATCCGCCTTGGAACCAGGGCATGATGTCTGATGCAGCCAAGCTCGAGACCGGGATGTTTTGAATCTTGTTCTGCTGGCCCGCAACCAGACATAGTTGGATTTGTCAGGGTGCCGGGTCACTCTGATGATTCTGCGAACCAATGCTCGGCTACCCTTAGTTTTTGCGAAACAGTAGACGCTGCGCAAACAGGCCGCACCAACTACCCAAAAATGCTCCGGCAACGATGTCACTGAAGAAGTGGTAGTCCATACCGAGCAGCCCGATGATGACCAGGAGACAGATCAGAACTGCGAGCCAGCGCCATCTTGGCAGGCTTAGCCATAGCACTGACATCACCGCGAAGGTCACCGTAGTATGGCCGGAGGGGAAGGAGTGATAGGCCTGGCTGCTCTGGAGCCAGAAAAAACCGTATACGTGGTTATGGATAAGTGAGAGGTTGTGATTGATCCAGGTTTCCGGCCAAGCCCGGCCAAAGAGGGATTTAAGCGCATTCTTGATGAATACGGCGACGCTCAGGCTCAGACTCATGGCCAGAAGGGTACGCGGCCAGTGGCCTCGCAGGCGCGGCAAGCCGATCGCCAGGGGGCTGAGCAGCAGTACTGGGGTAGCTGCGAACACTAGCAGTTCGGGTAGGTAGGTGAAATATTTCAGCCATAGGAAGCGCCGAAGATGATGATTGTAGGCAAACCAGGCCACAGGGCGGTCTATATAAAAGTAGCCAATCAGAACCCATCCGATACAAAGTAGTAGAGCAAGACCGATCCGGTTCAATCGTGGCGCATCGTAGCAGTCAGCTCGGGCGTTCATCGACTGGGTTCGCATGCGAAGCAGAATCCTGGTTTTCGGAGGGGTTCCGTGTAGCTGCTTGTCGGTTGTGTAGGAAAGGATCGTTCAGCTTGCTGCGGACACGGCCTCAAAGCGGTTGGCCTGGCGATTCTTGCGAACCTGCAGAGGGTCCCAGATCCGGCCGTTCATGGCGATCCAGACGCCATCGGTCAGGCTTTGGACTGCCCCGACGGCACAACCGATATTGAAAACGGCATCCGAGCCGATGAACCGTGCCGGATTCAGAGCCCCGGTGATGACGATAACCTTGCCGGTCAGATCCCGCAAAACCCGCGCAGTATCCACCATGGTGTCGGTACCGTGGGTCAGCAAAACATGCCGATGTGACAGCTTGGCGATACGGTTGCGGATGGTTTGTCGATCAGAATCTTCGATGTGCAAGCTGTCCTTGCGCATCAGTGGAATGATTTCAAAATGAAAGGCAACCCCGAGATTTCCAAGGATCTGGCCAATCTGCGGTTCGCCAATCTGGTAGTCGGACTTGTCGTCAAAATAAACTTTGTCGATAGTGCCACCGGTGGTGACGATACAAAGATGATCCATGGGTAAGCAGGTCAGTTTGGAGTGGGTTCGTCGTCAAGAAGACTGGTTTCCGCTACGGCATCATCGTATTTGTCCGGTAGGCGGTCTAGCCCGTGGCTGAGAAAACGCTGCAGGGCCAGGCCGGTTCTGGGGTCAGTGTTGGCCAAGCCCGTGTTTTCGGTAAGCAAAGCCGCGGCAGTAGTCCGCGCCAGGGTCAAAGCAAGGCCCCGCGCACCGGCCTCAATATGGCTGCGCTGGCTGGAGGCTTTTTCCAGAAAGTGCGCGGCCGCATCAAACGGCTGGCGAATTGCAGCGGCGGTAGATGGATCGGTGTTGCGGAGTCGCTGTTCGATGAATTGCCGCAGTGGCTCGATACCGGTCTGGCCAAGAGCCCGCAAGGTGTCCAGAGCCAGCACATTGGTGGTGCCCTCCCAGAGTGGATAGACCTGGGCATCACGCAGTAACTGCGGCAGGCCGGTGTCCTCGATATAGCTTGCACCACCGAACGCCTCCAGACATTCCGAGGTGATCTGTACGGCCAATTTTCCGGTCCACAGCTTGGCTAGCGGTGTAAGAATGCGCCAGACAGCGGTTTCTGTATCTGTGGCGCTACCCGATTCGACTTGGCCGAGCAACCGGGTTACAGCAAAGCTCAAATGAAAACCGGCTTCAAATTCGGGGATCACATCCGCCAAGGTATTGCGATGCAACGGCTGTTCCAGCAGATATTCCCCGAAAGCCTGGCGGCGGCAGGAATAATCGATAGCCAGAGCGATGGCGCGCCGCATCGTAGCTATGGCGCAGATGCTGTTCCAGGTGCGGGTGATGTTGAGCATGGGGGCGATGCGGCGAACTCCGTGTTCGGGTTCTCCAATCGGCCAGGCCGGTATGCCATCAAGTTCAACTTCGGCGGTGGGCAGTTCACGGGTGCCGAGCTTGTCCTTAAGACGCTGGACTTGCAGGCCATTCCAGGAGCCATCGTTGTCGCGGGTTTCAAGGTAAAACAGACCGATGGCTGAAGATCCCGGGCCGGCTCCATCGGGTCTGGCCAAAGCCATGGCGGTTTCGCCGATTATTGCCGAGGAAAACCACTTGCGACCGTAAAGCCGCCATTGACCTTGTGCGTCCTGGCGAGCCACTGTCTCGGTACGTGATACATCTGAGCCACCCGGGGTTTCGGTCATCCATTGGCCGGATAACCACAGTCTTTCCGGGTCATGGCTCAAGAAACGGGGTACCGCGCGGTCGATCAGGGATTGTGCCTCGCTGGCCTTGAGTATCGTGGTAGCCCCATCGGTCATGGCCAGTGGACAGGTATAGAATTCGCTGGCCACGTGGTAGAGGTAGACTCGTGCAAATTGGGCGCAGCGCATCCAACCTGTGGGATCTTTAACGTGGCCTGACCAAAGCAGGCCATGTTGCGTGGTAATGCTTGCACCATGATCCCAGGTCGGGGTAAGCGTGATACGGTCCACGCGCGCTCCCCAGGCATCCCATTGGGTCAGCACCGGCTCCTGGCGAGGAGTGACCAGGCGCTCGGCATAAGCTTCCATGGCATATTTGGCCAGAGCTTGCAGATCCGGGATTAGAGACGGGCGATGTGCGGCTGGAAAAACCGTTCGTAACCAGTTTTGCAGTACACGGTCATGACTGTAGGGGTTGTTTAGACTCGGTGCGGGTTGCAAAAAACTCATAACGACTCCAGTCTGGGTAGGGCACCCCTGAGCAGAGAGTACCAACCCAGTTAATTGCTACCCGTGCATGATACTGCGAATAGATGTTATGGATCGGTTTGATGTACGTATTCAGTCCTGCGTTTGGATAGGTGGAAACGTTCGAATACGGTGTATTCAGAGCGCTGGAGTGAGTGTATTTCCAACTGGGTCTGGCCAACGTACCAGGTAGTCAGGGGGGCCTACAGTGAAATGGCCATTCGCCAGAATTTCATGGTGCGGCCTGCAAGTGTCTGGCTACTTCGGCCAAGCGCCGACCCAGTGCTCTAGCCAGCTCCCGTTCATCCGCGTCGATCTCACGACTGCCGTCAAGGCTAGCCCAATGGCTGGCGCCATATGGGGATCCACCGCTACGACTGCGATTTAAAGCCGGCTCGGTATAGGGTAGGCCGACGATCAGCATACCGTGATGCAGCAGCGGCAACATCATCGACAGCAGGGTCGATTCCTGACCGCCGTGGATGGTCGAGGTGCTGGTGAATACGGCGGCGGGTTTGCCGACCAGCGTACCGGAGGCCCAGTCCGACCCGGTACTGTCAAGAAAGGCTTTCAACGGTGCCGCCATGTTACCGAAGCGGGTAGGGCTGCCCAGTGCCAGGCCGGTACATTCGGTGAGATCCTGCATGTGCACATAAGGCGCCCCCTGCTCGGGTACTGGAGGACTGGCGATTTCGGTAACGGGGGCCACCGGCGGCACCTGGCGCAGGCGTGCCCTAAACCCATTTACTTCCTCAACCCCGCGAGCCAGTAAACGGGCCAGTTGGGCCGTATGGCCACTATGACTGTAGTAAAGCACCAAGATTTCGTGGTTCATGGGCAGGTTTTCGATATATGGATGCAGATAATGTGTGGGGTTGGAATCTTCGCACGTCCAAGGTGTATGGCGGTACGCCGATCCTGCTGGAGTCTGTCGGGAAAGGAATACATTGGCTACCTTGCGACCCCCTCGTGGGGACCGTAAGCGTAGCCTGGATGGAGCGCAAGCGTAATCCGGGGGACCACTCGGTGATAAAAGGGCTTCCCCCTGATCCCACCTCGTTGTATCTGGGCTACGGCTTAACCTATTGGATAAGGGAAACTTCTAAAGAGTTATAACCGAATCTGGTGTTTGAGGAGTTGAAAAAGAGCGGCGTATCGGGTTGATTTGTTGTTACGACACATCAAAGCAACCTGAGGAGATACGCCACTATGAGCAAGAATAACGTTGTTGAGCTGGCAGGTCGAGATGAGATGATCGACCCCCTGACGGAGTTACTGAGGACCGGCGCACAGCAGTTGATCTGCCGGGCCGTGGAGGCGGAATTGCAAGAGCTATTGGCTGAGCATGCGGAGCGACGCGTGATGGATGGCAGAGCGGGAGTGGTGCGCAATGGCTATCTGCCGGAGCGGGAGTTGCAGACAGGGTTAGGGCCGGTGACGGTCAGGATCCCGAAGGTTCGCTCCCAAACGGGTAGGCCGGTAACGTTCCGCTCGGCACTGGTGCCGCCGTATGTGCGCAAGACGCGAACGCTGGAAGCGGCGCTGCCCTGGCTGTACCTGAAGGGGATTTCCAGCGGCGAGATGGGCGAGGCGCTGAAAGTGTTGGTGGGACCGCAAGCCACGGGGTTGTCGGCGAGTACGGTCTCGCGTCTGAAGCAGGTCTGGGCCCAGGAATATCGGAGCGGGTGCGAGGAGCGCCTGGATAAAGACCGCTGGGTGTATGTGTGGGCCGATGGCGTCTACAGTGGCCTGCGTGGCGAGCAGGACAAGTTGTGTGCCCTGGTGGTAATCGGCGTGAACGCGCGGGGGGAGAAGCATTTTCTGGCCATTGAGGATGGGGTACGCGAGTCCACGCAGAGTTGGCGGGAGGTATTGCTGAAGCTGAAGTCACGTGGGATGAATGTCCCCAAGCTGGCCATTGGCGACGGGGCTATGGGTTTCTGGGCGGCGCTGGAGGAAATCTATCCTCAGACCCGCCAGCAACGCTGCTGGATGCACAAGACCATGAATGTGCTCAATGGCTTGCCGAAGTCGGCTCAGCGGAAAGCCAAACAGGCACTGCACGCCATCTGGCAAGCCGAGACCCAAGTGGAAGCGGAAAAGGCCTTTGATCTGTTCATCAAGACCTATGAACCGAAATACCCGAAAGCTGCCATCTGTCTACAGAAGGATCACGAGGAACTGATGGCCTTCTATGACTTTCCGGCCCGGCACTGGCAGAGCATACGAACCAGCAATCCGATTGAATCGACCTTCGGGACGATCCGCCACCGAACCAAACGTTGCAAGGGCTGCCTGTCACGTGACGGCATGCTGCACATGATGTTCAAACTCGGCCAGTGTGCCGAGAAGAAGTGGAGACGCTTACGCGGTTTCGACACCCTGGCAAAGGTGATAACCGGAATCCAATTCAAAGATGGCATCGAGGTAATAACAGATGATCAGGTCGCCGCTTGACTCAACGGGTCAAACACCACTTTTGACAATATCTCGCAATTTTTTGTGTCGGACCTCAGAGAATCAATGACTTATCGCTGTAACTGTCGAACTCGGGTGCACATGATGTTCAAACTCGGCCAGTGTGCTGAGAAGAAGTGGAGACGCTTACGCGGTTTCGATACCCTGGCAAAGGTGATAACCGGAATCCAATTCAAAGATGGCATTGAGGTAATAACAGATGATCAGGTCGCCACTTGACTCAACGGCTCAAACACCACTTTTGACAATAACTCAAGGTGTCGTGGCCAGGCGCTTACCAATAACTCATCAATGTCAGTAATAATTCTCATCCACCGCCCCTATGAATTTTCCGAAAAATCTAACGCTCAGCATCAGCGGCGGCGCGCAGCGCCGTCCGCCTGCATGCTGTTGTTGGACGCAATAGGGTGCTCACCGGCGCAATTGAGGCTGGTGGCCAGGT
>QILI01000022.1 GCA_003233305.1 Mizugakiibacter sp. | reverse complement strand
CCTCCTCGATTATGGCTCTGCGCCGGGTTGTCCAACCTTAATGCGTAACCCACGCCTTCGAGGTTGGACAGGTCAATACATGATGTCTAGACTCCATGAAAAATGTGGCAATGGCCATGTCATAGGAAGCACCATGGAAGATCGTACCGTACTGATTCGCGATCTTAGTCAGCCCTTAGCCCGCGGCAAAGGCTGGATCAAGTTTCTCGGCATCATCAACATCATCGGTGGAGCATTTACGGCGCTGAGTCTTATCGGCCTACTCTGGGCCTGGGTTCCAATCTGGCTGGGGGTACTGCTACTGCAGTCGGCGAACGCCATTGAACGAGCCCAATTGGCGGGGGATGAAGCCGCCATGCGCCTATCTCTGGATAAGCTGCGGGTCTATTTCATCGTTCAAGGGGTGCTATTCCTGGTTGGCATTGCCGTGACCGTACTGTTCATGTTTCTGTTCTTCGGCGCCATCATGGCCGCAATTTCCCAACGCTTCTGAAAATCTGCTCGAGGCAGACTCACGTCTCTCCCAGATGGATGGATACCAGGCTTAACGTCAGAGCATGCGTTGCAAGGTGTTGTCACGGATCCGCCAGTGGTGCCACATGGCTGCGGCGATGTGCAGCCCGATCACCCAGAAGAAAATCGTCCCCAAGGTTACATGGATTTCTTCTAGAATATGGGCCCATTGAGGGTGTTTCACGGCTAGAAACACGGGGATTTCCCAGCCACCCGGAAGATGTATAGCTTTGCCGGACAACTGCATGAAGCTCAGTCCAAGTAATGGTTGCACCAGTAGAAAAGCATAAAGAAGAAAATGTGTTATACCTGCCGCCCGATGCGTCAACCTTGACGGCTGCGGTGAAATGGGTGGGACCGTAGTGAACAAGCGTATAAATATGCGTGGCACCACCAAAATCAGTACTGCCAAACCCGCAGCAAAATGGGCCTGCAACATGGTGGTCTGCATTGGGTCATTCTTGCCGAACAAACCCGTGAGACTGATAAACAAATAGGCCAAGGCCACGGCGGCAAAGCCTAGCCAATGCAGCCAGCGTAAACTACCTGAATAACGTTGAGAGAAATCTTTCCGCATGCCTTGGCTTCCGCCGACCAGGCCCGCAATATTACAAGCAGCAGCTTTACCGGCCGACCATACTTTTCTTACCGTTATGTAAGCTCAGACACCGTTACTACTGCCTTGGCAAGCGCGGAAACCCTACCTGCGAAGTCTCGTGCAAGCAACGTAATGGATTGATGTCCAGGCCCCCACGCCGAGTAAAGAATGCCGCCACCTGCAGCTCTTGCGGCTGACTTACCCGCAGCAGGTCAAGAAAAATCCTTTCGACACATTCCTCGTGAAATCCGGCGTATTCACGGAAGGATACGAGATAAGCCAGCAAGCCGGCACGGTCGAGTCGCGGACCGCGATAGGTGATACAGACGGTTGCCCAATCCGGCTGACCGGTTACCGGGCAATTGCAGCGAAACAGATTGCTGTACACCATCTCCTCAACGCATTCGTCGCGCTGACAGTGCAGCAACGTTGGCTGTGGCGGCCCATACACAAGGATATCGACAGGCTGATCGTCGAGGCTGCAACCCAGCGGTGATTCCAACCGTAAAACTGAAAATTTATCACGCCCCCGTAACTGCACCCGTACCTTGGCCCCCGCCGTACTGGAAAGGTCTTCGGCAATCTGCGCGGTCAGGGTGGAGGCATTGTCCACGCGCTCACCCGACCAACTGTTGAGATAGAGCTTCAGTGATTTCGATTCAATCAGCGCCGGTGAATTTGCCGGTACCGTAAACTCGGCCATGGCAACCTCAGGCTTGCCCCGCCGGTCCAGCCAGGAAATCTCATAGGCCCGCCAGCGATCCTCACCATAAAATGGCAGGACATCTTTCAAACCCAACCTGGCCCGCCCCGCCGCCCGTGGAATGGGATACAACAACTTCGCATCGAGCCGCTGTGGGTATTTAACACTGCGACCGAGTGGCGTCCGGCGTAGCACATCGAAGTCAGAAGGATTCTCGGTCATAGCGTAATTGTACGTGAGCCAGGGGGGCGTTGGCGTGTAGTCAAGCTGCTGGCAACTGAAGGCTGCTAGGGCAGGTCCTCAACCGGCCGAGGTCGCGCAAAAAGGTATCCTTGCATTACCTCACACCCGTGCGCCAACAACCAATCACGTTGCCCCTCAGTTTCCACGCCCTCGGCCACTAACCCCAGACCCAGATTATTCGCCAGAGTGATAATCGAACTGCAAATCATGGCGTCATCCGGATCGTCCAGCAGATCCCGTACGAAGGACTGGTCGATTTTTAACTTGTCCACGGGCAGGCGGTGCAGATAGGCCAAGCTGGAATAGCCTGTGCCAAAATCATCGATGACAATGGATACGCCCAATTCCTTGATTTGGTTAAGTACGATCTCAGCCTTGTGAGGATCAACTAACAAGGCACTTTCGGTTAATTCCAGATCAAGCAGGGCCGGATCCACACCGCTACCGGCCAGGGCGGCACTCAGGTCGAGAACCAGATCGGCATGTCTAAGCTGCTGGGCACTGACATTGACTGCTACACGACAGCCCGGGGCAAGCCGTTGCAGTCGGGCGTGGGTTTTACATGCCTCAGCCAGAACCCACCGCCCTACCGGCAAAATCAATCCGGTTTCCTCCAACAGCGGCACCAGCACCGCAGGCTGGCGCAGGTCGCTTGGACCAATCGGCCAACGCAGCAGAATCTCAGCACCCACAATATGGCCGTCCCGTCCGGCATGCACGGTCTGATAGTGCAAAGCCAGTTCTTTGCTCAAATCCACACCTCGTAAACGGGAATTGACCTGCAACCGGCTGTAAGCGGCACCACGCAAACCTTCGTTGTAGTACACGACCTGGTTGCGGCCCTGTTTTTTGGCCTCGTACATCGCTGCATCGGCATTACGCAGCAGGGTTTCCGCGTCCCGCCCATGCTCAGGTGCCAAAGCTACCCCCAGACTCGGAGTCAGATGCTGGGGCATATTCTGCAACTCGATGGGCTGTCGAATCGTGGCTCGGGCGATCTTGACCACCTGTTCCAGCGTGTGGTCGGCACGTGCGACCAGGATCAAAAACTCATCACCACCAAATCGTGCAAGAGTGACCTCATCAGCTAGATTCTCCCGCAGACGCTTAGCCAGAAGCTGCAAGACCTCATCGCCTGCGGCATGACCAAAGGCATCATTGATCAATTTGAACTGATCGATATCCATCTGCACCAGAGCCAGAGACTCGTCGGGAAGCCGCTCGCGCATGTGCCGCAGCATCTCGCGGCGATTGGGCAAACCGGTCAGGTCATCAGTATGTGCCTGGCGATTGAGTTGTTCTTCACGGGCGCGCTCTTCGGTAATATCCTGCTGTACTCCAACCCAGTGGGTCAGATTACCTTCGGTATCCCACACCGGAGAAATGTACACACGATTCCAGAATAGGGTGCCATCCTTGCGGTAGTTGCGACACTCGGCACCGGCCGAACGTTGTTCAGAATATCCCCTACGCAGAATATCCAGTCCTGGCTGGTCCTGGTCATCCCGGCTGAGAAAGCGCAGATTGTGCCCAAGAACCTCTTGAGCCTGGTAGCCGGTGACCTGGGTGAAGGCAGGATTGACATACACCAGAGGCAAATCACCTGTACCTGCTTTCATCAGCACAATGCCGTTGTTCGCCGCTTCCACTGCGCGCTGTAATAGTCTGGCTTCGGTTTCGGCACGGTGCTGGCGGGTAATATCCCGTACTACGACATAACAGGTCTCGGCATAAGGACGGGTAAAGCCCAGGTTGACCCAAACTTTGTAGGCACTGCCCTTGATGTAGCACTCAAACGCAGTCACTACAGTACCCACCTCGAGACGCTCAATTAAAGCCCGCAAGCGGGTCGCATTTTGATCCTCGAACAAGTTGTAAAAAAGTTGACCTTCCAAAACTTCGAGTGACCCCACCCCAAGCAATCGACCCAGTGCAGCGTTGACCTGGATCATCCGTAATTCCGTGTCAAGAATACAAAATCCATCTGCGGACAAACGAAAAAAAGCCTCACGTTCGATCTGTTCCGCCTGCAACTTGCGCTCAGCCCCCAGATCTTGCAACAGCATCTGAAAACCATCCAGATCTGCCGTCCGATACCGTGCCACGGATATCTCACCATCGCTGTCTTCACCATCCAGACGGCGAATGCGACTGTTCAAGGTAAACCGGTTCTCCTCACGTAGCTCGTGGCAAGTTGCTAGAGCCGAGACCTCGATAAACCGCTCGACCTTTTGCCCGATCAACTGCGCCACGTTACTGCTTCCTAGCAATACCGCCGCCGCCGTATTGGCAAACCTGATCTTGTCTTCAGCACACAATAACAGTGGAGCGGGAAGCTGCAGCAGCAACTCACGATACATCCGCTCATGCCGCTCCAGGGCTTGGCGAGCCTGCTGTGCCACGGTTACATCAACCACTAACACCATGCGGGCATCATGGCCATGGAAACGGATAGTCTGTGCATAAATATGGCACTGTAGAACCCGACCATCCAGACAAAGCATTCCAAAAACCCCGGCGTCCACATGCCCGGGGGGAACGCTGGCCAGGTGTTGTGCAAAACGGATCCGTTCTCCCTCCGCCAGCATCTGTTCCGCAGTCATAGTCAGCAGGCTGGCTTCATCGTAACCAAACAGGGTCAGGCTGGCCTCATTCACTGCCAGAATACCTTGGGTCTGTCGATCATAGACCGCCATCGGCATAGGGTTGTGGGCAAACAAGAACCGGTATTGTTCAGCCTGCCGCAAAGCCTGTTCACCGGCTTGCACCAGTACGGTTACATCTCGCGAAACCCCGGTGACTACGACTCGTTGACCGGAAAGTTGCCGTACCTCGCTGGATTCATCGATATGCCGGATGCTTCCGTCGTGTTGCACGACACGAAACCGGAGCTCGGCTCGCTGTTGCGTACGGATTGACTCTTGGTGAACACGATCCACACGTTCACGGTCATCGGGATGCAGAAAACGATAAAAATCCTCAATATGGTTACCGAAGGCATCACGTTTGATGCCGACCATCTGCAACAGCTCATCTGACCAGATCAAGCGATCCTCGTCCGGATGGTATTCCCAATAACCCATTCCTGAGACCCGCTGCATCTCACGCAATCGCTGTCTCTCACGCTCCGTGTCTCTCAAGATTCCAGCACGTAGCCGGGCTTCACGCGCCAACGCCAGAGCAAGGCCGGCTAGGACAATCGCCAAACTACCTAAAAGCCATGGCAACAGTGACATTGGTTGAGTCTGTATACCCAACCAACTCTCTCCGAAATAGACCATATCAATAAGCCAGAAAACCGGGATCAAGCTCAGCAATAATGCCCAGCGCATACCACGCAGCAACGATGTGGATCTGCTTTGGGGCCAGCCTTCCAGCCCAATCGACTTCCTTGAGGACATCGGCTCGCCCTCTCCTCTGTAACGGCAATGAGTCGTTGCCGGATGATCCGGTTACGCCTTGCAGTGTATCGCCTATAGAGACGACACGAAATATCAATACGCCATCAAATCATTCCGTATCCGGACTCATCCTCTCTCCTGTAAACCCGACGCCCAAGACACTCCTGCCGGACAGTAATGATGGCAACAAGCTTCCACCCACCTGCGGTAGGCACCCCGGTGCTACTCACCACGTTGGGGTTTACGTTGCTCACCCACAAGCCACCCATGGCTCATGTGCCGCTGGCGCAGGAAATATGCCGGATGTATCCGAGCCACCGCCGACAATCCAGCCCTCAGATAGGCCGATTCATCAATAATGGGTGGCGGTTCTATAATCCCTGTCATGCCGGGTTAGCGGCGCCAGTGTGGCGGCACCTTGTACCAGAGCCAGAGCACATATCCCCACACCAGCACGTAAAGCACAGCAAAGAATGCGATGGGCAATGGCCAGAACAACAGACGGTTGATCCAACCCTGGATCAACGGTTGATGGCCGGTTTGCAGCCCCGCCTGAGCAAGCCAATGATCCTGCCACAAGGTCAGGAAACAGGCCCGTCCAAACAACGCCTGCAGCGCCACGATACTGAGTGCAAACAGGTGAGCCAGGCGCCACATTGGCCGGTGAACCCATTTCCATCTGCGCCAGGCTCCCCACGGAATTAACACCAACCCCAGCACATTGAAGGCAATGATCGCAATATGTACCGCCAAGACGACATTGGCTAAAAACAACGCAATAGAAGTAGAAACGGGCATCACTCAGTACCTCAAAGCCACTCCCTGAAACCAGCCATTCACGTATTTGTAAGGAGCTGAGCAACTATCCTGGATTTCGTTCGACCTAGCGACACCCGCAACGGTGTCGGAATCAGGGCCGATGCTCCTTGGCCAGATAGTCCTCACTCTGCATCTCGATCAAGCGGCTCTCGGTACGCGCAAACTGCGCGCGCAGGCGCTGGCCATCATACAGGTCGATGATGGGGGTGGCCGCAGTGCAAATCAGTTTCACTCGACGATCATAGAACTCGTCAACCAAGCGTACAAAACGTAGCGCAGGGTCTTCACTTTCAACCGTAAACTGAGGCACAGCGGATAGCAATACTGCGTCATAATGCTGGGCGATTTCGATATAGTCGGCAACCGAACGCGGTCCATCACATAATGCCGAAAAATTAAACCAGCTCACCTGCGAGGCTAAACCGCGACAGGAAATGGCTCGTCCAAGAACCATTAGCTCGCTGTCTTGCTTACCGCCACCCTGGGCGAGACGGGCGAAGATCCGATCCAGATGCCGCTCTGCTTCAACCCCCATCGGAGTCAGCCAGGTCGGTGCTTGTCGCAGTGCCCGCAAACGCCAGTCGCGCTCGGAGGCCAGTTCCAGTACTACGCAGTGTTCTTGCAGCAGGGCGATAGCCGGCTTGAAGCGGGCCCGCTGCAAACCGTCCCGATACAGATCCTGGGGGCTGGTATTGGAGGTGGTCACCAAGCTCACACCACGATCGAACAAGCCCCGCAGCAAGCCGGCCAGGAGCATCGCATCACCGATGTCATTGACCAAAAACTCATCCAGGCATAACACCCGTGCCCGCCGCGCATACGCATCAGCAACCTGTTCAAGGGGATCGCTAATCTCACCGAGCTGCTGCAATTCGCTATTAACCTCAGCCATGAAACGATGAAAATGCCAACGCTCAACCTGATCCTCAGGCAAGCTGTGCACCAGCAGGTCCATCAGGAAAGTCTTGCCACGCCCTACCCGACCCCATAAGTACAGACCATTCACCGCATGCTTGGTACTGTGAAATCCGTGCCATAGACTACGTAAGCCGGCACTTACCGAGTTGCTCTGTAGCTCGTGCCAGAGCCTGTCAAGCTGTGGCAACAGCGCCTGTTGGGCAACATCGTCTTGCCAATCGTGCCGGGCTACACCTTGGGCATAAAGTTCACTGGGCGAGCACAGTGCCCGCGTCGTCTCAGCCATGCGTACGCAGAGGCGGTAGCCAGTCACGTACCGCGTGACGTACCCCACCACGCAGATCCATCAAGCGACGATGAAAGAAATGTCCGGTATCGGGAATACGTAGCAACAATGGCGGATCATCGAGTCGATCGACCAGGTCATAGACAGCCTGCGGATCGACCACTTCGTCCTGCTCCCCCTGTACGATCAACCAAGGACAGCCGGGCTCGGCCAAGGCATCGAAAGGCCAACGTGAAACCGGTGGGGCAATACTGATCAAGGCGGCCGCATCGAGCTGTCGGGCATGAGCAATGCTTACATAGCTGCCGAAGGAGAACCCGGCCAGCCATAGTGCATCGTCTGGATGCACCAGGCGCACCCAGTTGGCCACTGCGGTCAGGTCCGCCCCTTCGCCGTAGCCGTTGTCATATTCACCTTCAGAATGACCCACGCCACGAAAATTGAAGCGGACCGTATCCATACCGCTCTCCCGCAAGGTCCGCTCGAGCATCGTCACCACCTTGTTATGCATGGTGCCGCCGTGCATCGGGTGCGGGTGACAGAGCACAGCCGTACCCGTCCTGGCCAGCTGGGGCTTGGATACATCGACCACCACTTCCAGCCGTCCAGCCGGGCCGGCCAGTACAAAACTGGTTGCCGTATCCGGATAGACCGCCGGTGCAGATTGTAAATTTGAAGATTCAAACATAAGCCGATGATACCCGCCGAAGGGCGTAGCTTGCCATCCTCCGTGCAGTGAATGGAGTAAATGGCTCCTACCCACCCCAACCCCCGGCACGGAAGCAAGCGTGTTGGCTACTTCTTAGCCTGCCCAACCATCCATTGCACGGTAGCGCGTACCTGCGCATCGGACAAAGCTGGATTACCACCCTTGGCCGGCATGAATCGGCCATCCGGACCGTGATATCCGTCGATGGCATGACGCTCTAAAACTGCCATACCCTGGGTAATGCGCGGCGCCCACACAGCCTGGTCGCCCAGCTTGGGTGCCCCAGCGATGCCCTGGTCATGACACACCGCACAGGCCCGCCCATAGATGAAACTACCATCCATACTGCCGCCAAAAGCCAGCTGGCCGGATGAGTCTTGACTCTGGGTGCCGATCATCCCGGTCATTCCCGCCATCTTCTTAGTTTTGTCTTGGAGCCCTGCTTTGACGGCTTCAGACGGAGTTATACGCGTCTGAAGCCGAGCTAACGGATTCGATGCTTGCGGTGCAGGGGTGATGTCATAAAAGATCGCCACCAGTGCCAACAATGACAGAATCAACACCGCCAGACCTGCAACCACCAATGAGAACCGCCGCAGGAACTTCTTGTCGGATGGACGAACTGGATTGCTCACACGCTACTCCGCAATGTTCAGTACGGTATCTCGGATACCGGTACGAATTTCTGGCAAGTATAGCTGAGGCCCACTACAAACTACGGCAAGCCTGGAGGATGCGGTGAGGCACGAACCGTATCAATTGAGACTATTTCCTCATCGTGCATTGTGCAGAGCGGTATTGAGGTCTTTCGGATAACACCGCTCTGCAGACGTTCTGTAACTCAATAATCAGTCATGAAGCGCCGACAAAGTCCTCCCGACCTTTGCACCGGTGTGGCAATCGCCGCATTAAGGACTGTATCGGGACCCCATACCTCGACGACTTGCCTGGCCCGCAACGCTATAAGATTCATCCGGGCACCGTCCACTGGCCGTGACAGCCTGGTAGCGGATCTGCGGATCTGCGTCGGTACTGAGTGTTGTGCCGCCCACGTTATAGAACTGATTGAAAGCCGCGACCCGTGCCGGCGAGGAGCGATAATTGACTCCCAGGGTGAGCCGACTGTCGCGGCGATAGCTTCCGTTCCAACAACAGCCGCAGGTACAGCACCGCGATGATCCAGGTTTTGCCGGTGCCGGCACTGGCTTCGATCAGACTGCGGTCCCCCGCAGCAAGATTCAGATCACGCCAATCCGTAGGGCCTGCTGCCAAAGGCACGGGTGGCGTACTTATGCAGCCCCTTCTATCCCAGCAGCCTGCAACGTGATACAAGCCTGCAGCTCATCCAATTCCCTGCTGCCCACGGCGAAGTCCACCTCGCCAGCCAGCAACCGGTTATAGCCTGGCGCATGGTCGCGCTCACCACTCTGTTCCGGTACTTGGCGATCCACACCTCGCCTACGCCGAACGGTGACAACACTTGGGCACTAACTACCCCAGAATCCGTGTGTTGATTGGCCTTGGAATAAACCCGGTCCTTGATGGTTTCCCAAGTTGCCTTGGGAAAATACCCAGATGGCGCGCTTTGTGCTTCGATCCACCAGGCAATCAATCGGCTCACTCGCCCCTTGCAATTCGCTCAGCAATTTCGTGCGTTGCCCACCCTCTGCACTCAGCAAGCGTTGATACCCGGATGGGCCGCAATGATGATGTGCGGTGCCAACACATTGCCTGGTTAAGTAGCAGCAAGCATCTGCCACAAAGGGCTCAGCAAGGCCTCCAGGCGACTGGCCCGAAAAATCACCCGCCCACAGCTTTGCTGCGAGCCGTCAATCTCACGTAACTTGCCGTCCCCATCGCCTATCGTCACGGGTTCGCTCCCGTGACCATGCGCTTATTTTATCCACACCCATTGCCGCGATCTTCCCCGGCCCCGATTGTAACGATATTGGCCCTTGGTAAGACTCATGGCACGCCGCGTTCGAACATCGAGTTGCAACGACGGCCTGAGATTTATTAGAAAGTAACGTTCATTGCCTTGATTCGTGATGTGGTGCTGGACAACTGTTGGGGTTCGTACCTCGCCCACAACCCAGTATGAGGCGGTGATGGATGATGCCCGTACGGGAATACTGAACGAGTGGCGACGCCTATCCACCGCTATGGCCCCGACCGATGGCCAGTTTCGATCCGCTTCGCGTAGCCATCAGTCGGGGTCAGGCAAACAATTGTCCGGTCACCTCCGATCCCGTTACCAAGACTCGACCCATCGACTGATATGGTGAAACGAGACCCGAAAAACCGCCTCACCGCCACTCATACGTAGCGGTATGTAAGCTCCTTCAACTGCGGCATAAGCACACGTAGCCATGCCCTTAAGCGGTTGTCAGAATGCGGTGTTAATTCTGGGCCGGTGGCTTGATGGGTGGTTGAGCCAGTACCCACTTGGCAATTTCCTCAGACTGAACCTTGGTAAGGTTATGATGCGAGGGCATGGGAATTGCTCCGGTCCACTGTTTCCAGTAACCGACACCACCTTTAATGATGAAGTTTGCCACCGAATCGACGGCATCCTTTTTACCTTGATAGTGGTAGGCCATCCATCCCCAAGGTGGCCCGATAATCTTCTGGCTTTGGGTATGACAAGCGGTACAGCCGTTGGATTGCAGAAGGTTTTGCACGTTGTTGGTGGCAAACGCGGGCATACTGGAAAATATCAGGGCAGCCGCCGCGACCGACAGGGCTATTCGATATCTCATCGATTGTCTCCTTTCTGTAGATGTCGGACTAACATGATAACTTAAAAAAGCAGACATTGAAGCCAGCCGATTCCTTGGCAGTCTATGGAAGGGCTGTGGCCGAAGGCCCACAACTCTGAGCGACACCATCCCGAACATAGAGTGCCTATCAAGTAGGTAACGCTGTGGGCGCCAGGTCCCGTATGATTCAGTCGTTCCGAAAAACTTTGCTTTGTTTGTTTCCGGAGAAGCCTTGAAAGAACTCTTCGATTAGCGAGATCATGTATGAAACTAAACCTTCACGCTAACGCCACCACCACACCCAAGACCCGCGCCTACATCCAGAAATCGACGGCCAGTATGCCTAGCCTGGCACGAGAACTGGGGGTTACCATCGATACGGTTCGTCGCTGGCGTAAGCGTTCTGACGTCCACGACGCATCCCATACCCCCCACCATCTGCAAACCACGCTTACCCCGGCGCAGGAGGTGGTGACAGTAGCCTTACGACGTACGCTGCTGTTGTCGCTTGATGACCTGCTGGTGGTGGTCCGTGAGTTTCTCAACCCATTGGCATCCCGTTCGGGCCTGGATCGTTGTTTGCGGCGCCACGGGGTATCGAACGTGCGTGATCTTATCCCCAAAATCGAAGGTGAGATTGCCCCCAAAAAGTCGTTCAAGGACTATGTGCCGGGCTCGGTCCACATCGACATCAAGTGCCTGCCACAGAGGCCCGACGAAACGGCTTGCCGTTATCTGTTCGTGGCCATCGACCGTGCCACACACTGGGTGTACCTGCGCATCTATGCCGACCAGAGTGAAGTCAGCAGTACTGATTTCCTGCGTCGCCTCAAGCGCACCGCCCCCATGAAGATCGTCAAGCTTCTCACCGATAATGGCAGTCAATTCACGGATCGCTTCACCTCTCGAAACAAAATTCCTTCAGGTCACCACATTTTCGATCATGAATGCGCCTTGTTGGGCATTGAACATCGTCTAATCCCCTCCCAACATCCACAGACCCACGGCATGGTCGAACGCTTCAATGGGCGTATCGGTGAGGTACTGAACACCACCCGCTTCAACAGCGCCGAACCATTAAGTACCACGCTCGCGCGCTATGCCTTGCTCTACAATCAACAACTTCCACAAAAGGCCCTGGGTGACCACACCCCCCTTGAGGCTATGCAAGAGTGGCAAAGAACGCGCCCAGATCTGTTTATAAGAGAAGTGCGAAAACTTGTGGGATCCTTCAGAGGGCATAAAGATACCCGACATAATACAATGCTGTATCACCTCATCTAATATAGATACATGTTCTACATGATGTTTTTGTTTTCCCCACAGAAAATACAAGGTGACTTAATACAGTTCGTTCCATTTTATGGAAAATGCACGATATAACCCCATCCATGCCATATCGCAAGTAGGCTGCTATCGCCCTGAATTAGTAATCCGAAAATCCCCTACTGAGCAGTTTATTACCCACAAACCACCGATCACGCCATGGTGACGTGATTCACACCAATCAGCTTCTGGGATTGCCGGGACGACTCACACGATCTACGATAATGGACAAGCATGTTACTACCCTCATTATTGTCATTCCCGCACAGGATGAGATCCAGTGGCGGAGGATCTGGCCACGAAGTAGGCATTCGTAGTTGTTTAATCGTCTCGTAGCCAACATGCCACCTCGCAGTAACGATCGCACCCTGGATCCCGGGTCGCTGCCTGGGATGACAGACTTTTTATCGGCTGACACCACTCTGCAGACACCCGGCGTCTCAATAGTCCGCCATAAACCGCTGCCGAAGTCCTCCAGCCCTTTGCACCGGTGTAGCAATGGCCGCATCGAGGGCGGCAGCGCTACCCCACACTTCCACCACCTGTCTGGCCCGCGATACTCCGGTGTAGAGCAGTTGCCTGGAGAGGATACGGTTGTCGGCATCCGGTGGTAGCAATAGGGCGACGTGCTCGTATTCAGAGCCCTGGCTCTTATGAATGGTGAGCGCGAACGCTCCTCGATGCTCGGGCAGGCTGCCGGGAGCAAGACATTTGAGGCGACGATGGCTCGCCGTGTCTGGGGTGGACTCGGTAGCCGCTGCCATCGTAGCTCTGGACATAGTTACTTCAAACCACACGCCCAGGTGACCCTGCTCATCGCGCAGGCACAGACCCACATCGCCATTGAACAGGCCGAGCGAATAATCGTTACGGGTAATGATGACGGCCCGTCCCGGATACCAGGTGGCACCGGCATCGTCGTCGAATTGGCTGCTGAGGGTTCGCTCGATCACCGCATTGACCTGTTCGGCACCCAATTCGCCTTCGCGCAGGGCGCACAAAAGCTGCCGCCCGTGCAAGCCATCGAGTGCCTTCAGTACCTGATCCTGACGTTGTACAGACACAACATCGTAGGCACCGCTCTGCTCCAGCAAGCGGTGCAATTGCTGACACCATGAGCCGAGCGCCTGGGACACGTCTCGGGGGCTAGCTAACTCACGCCGTATCGCCTTTGCTCCTGCAGCGTGCCAGGCCATCTCAAAGGCTTTTTTATCACCACCGAGAATGGCTTCGTTGATAGATACCAGCGCCGTATCCGCGCGAAAACTATGATGAAGCCGCACCAACTCGGGAGCCGTGCTGGATTCCAGTGCGGTGACCAGATCCAGCAGTACCGAGCCGGTATCCACAGAACTGAGCTGCTCGGCATCACCCACGAGAATCAGCGTGGTCTCACTCTTCAGGGCATCCAGCAGCACCCGCAGCATGGCCAGATCGATCATAGAAGCCTCGTCAACAATGACGATGTCCGCCGGTAGAGGATTATCGGCATGGTGGCTGAAACCGCCGTGACGGCCACGACTGCCAAGCAGGCGATGTAAAGTGCTGGCCTCGGCTGCCAAAGCGCACTCCAAATGCGGCTGCCAACTTGGGGGCAGTGGTCGCCGCGGGTGCTCACGCAAGCGCTTGGCACCATCACGCAAAGACTCAGACAAGCGCTGGGCCGCCTTGCCGGTGGGCGCGCTGATACGGATCACCGGAGCCGCCTCAGCACGGTCCGCACGATCCTTGATCAGCATGAGCAACATGCACAGAACGGTACTGGTCTTACCCGTGCCGGGGCCCCCGGTAAGCACGAACAGCCGCCGTCCCAGTACCCCGGCCACAGCTTCGCGCTGAGATTGCACACGGTCATCTGCTTGGCCCTGGAATAATGTGTCGATAGCGGCCATCGACACCGGCCCCGCCGTCAGGCTCGCTGCCCGGCGTGTCCGGATATGTTGCGCCACCGCGACTTCGTATAGAAAGTTGCGACGCAGGTAGAAGTACTCGTGATCCACCACGAACGGGGTCGCGACGATAACGGACTCCTCCCCCGGGTGACCGACCATGGGCTCTGCGCGCAGCGCGGAGCGTTGCGCTTCATCCAGTGCCGGCAGGCCATGACGACCGGCAGCGGCGCCGCTCAGCGGCAGGGCGCTATCGCCGTTGCCTTCGGCCAGGCTGGCCCAGCCGGCAAGCTGCGCGAGCAATGGCGAGCCACCGTGGAGAATAACCCAGCGCGCCACCGCTCGATCCAGCGCCCGCCATGCTGCCGGGGCTGAGGCCATATCAGCCAGTGGATGGAAATGATAGCCACCGCTGCGACCTGCGTTCATACGGCCTCCAGCGCAGTCTTGCGACCGGTCAACACAGCAGCCACCGCATCCAGCAAGGCATCCGGAAACCGCTGCCGCCAGATGCCCACACCGGGGGCCAGGCCGGCGGCGCGAATGAATAGATAGAAGCATTCACCGAGCTGCAGGCGGCGCTCATACCTATCACCGAGGCGCTGTTGCAGATACCGGTCCAGCGCCACGGTATACAACAGCGCCTGGAAGCGGTAATCGCGGTGATCCATGGTTGCGCGCAAGGCAGCGCCCTGATAGTCAGCCAGGCGGTCACCCAGATAATTGCCCTTGTAATCGAGTACGTGGTAACGGCCGTGGTGATGGAAAATCAGATCAATCTTGCCATTCATCAGCCCACTCAGGATTCTGCTGCTGCGCGGCACCCAATCGACTTCGCCGTGCTGCGCGCAGGCTTGCCGCAAGGCCGGCATGGAAACCTGATCGAGTGGGAAATAAAACTCCATCTCGGCGCGCAGATCGGTGGCCGGCAAGTCCGCAAGACAGAGTGCCGGATGGCCTTTACGGCCCAATGGCGCCTCCAAGGCGCTCTGGATACGCCCAGCCAGCAGCTCAATCAGTGTGGTCTGCTCAATGTCCCGGTACCGCACCCCAGCCTCGTTGAGCCAGAACTCGATCAGCGGATGCTGTTCCGCCATCGGCACTCCGATGGCCCGATGCTCGAAGACCGCATGCACAGCGTTGCCGAAATCGGCACCGCGTACCGCGGCCAAAGCCTGCAGTTGGGGATGGGCCTCGGCTGAGTTGGGTTGGGTAAGTTTAGGGGCAGCCTGGTGAGCGGCGACAGCCGGCGGCTCGTCGATCCTGATGGCGGCGTTGTCGACATCGTCTTCATCGCCGGCAGGGGCATCGGAATCCATGACTCCACCTCGCCCAAGCCGGGTCAGGGTGGTAAAGCTGTGCCGGGCTTCCAAGGGACCCGGCGGCCTGGGCGGCAGGCCACGGGCCTGACGCCCGGGGTAATCGGCGCTGGCAGCAGTAAAATTACACCGCTGCTGCGGCCGCCAGCCTTCGATCCACAGAATCTGGGGGGTCATAGTCGACAGTTCATCAGACTCCAACGGCGGCACCATGCGTTGCAACATCACATCGAGAGCGCTGCGGGCGGTACCGGTGGCCGCTTTAGCGGTACGCCTACTCTTGCAGCGCTCAGGCGGCAGGGCATAGACATGACAGGCATGAATAGCGCGGGTCAAGGCGACGTAAAGCACCCGAAAACGCTCATCCTGCAGATCCTGTAACTCGCGTTGCCTGGCCGCCGTGGACATTGCGATGGTGCGTTGTCCGGTGTCGGGGTCGCTAACCACAAAGAGGTCCGCCCCACCTCGTTCGCCGTGGTCCCACAGCAGCGGTAGAAATACAATAGGAAACTCCAGACCTTTACTGGCATGCAAGGTCAGCAGGCGTACCCGTGAGCTATCGGATTCGATGCGCAACTGGGCAAACTCAGCGGCGTCCCCCCCGACATCGGCACCGCCTTCACGGCAATCATTGAACCAAGCCAGCAAGGCCTCGGTACCGGCCAGGGTTTCTGCCTGCTCCTGCAACAATTCGCCCAGATGACGCAGATCGGTAAGCGCCCGCTCCCCCCCCAGGGTTTCCAGATAACGCCGCGCCATCCGTTCGATCAACGCTTCCACCACCACCAGGACACCGCGCTCATGCCAAGCGTTATGCCAATCCCGAAATATCTGGGTGACGGGCTGCCAACTGACTGGATCATCGCCCCATTGCTGTAATTGGCTGAAGCTGGCGCCCCATAAGCGGGTCGCCACGGCCGCCCGTAACGCTCCAAGATCGGCATTATGGGCTACGGCATACAGCACCACTTGCAGCTCCCGCGCGCTGTCGGTAACGAACACGCTGGTTCTGGCCGAGGTTACGCAGGGCACCCCACGCTCACCCAGCAGATCGCGCAGCTCACTGATGGTCTTACCGGTCGGCAACAACACCGCCAGATCCGACGGCTGCACCACGGTACCGCCAATACGGTGCCGGCCCGACTGCAACAGCTCGGCAATCTGATTAGCGCAGACTTCGAGAGCCGCCGTCCGCCGCTCACCTGCTGCGTCGGGACACGTCGACTGGTAATGAATCTGCAGAGGCTGTAGACAGGCCTGGCCCGCGATACTATAGGTCTCACCATTGCGCCGCTCACTGGCGGCGACATCGCGGTATTGGATCGGGTGGTGGTCATCGGCACTGAGGATGTTGCCGCCTACGCTGAAGAACTGGTTGAAGGCCTCGACCAGCGCCGTGGAAGAACGATAATTGATCCCCAAAGTGAGCCGACCATCGGTATCCGCCTCGGCGGCGGCCCGCTGATAGGCATGGATATCGCCACCGCGAAACCGGTAGATCGCCTGCTTAGGATCACCAATCATCACCAAGCGACCACGCTTGTTGCCTGCAGCATCGCGATAGATCGCATCGAGGATGCCGTACTGGAGACCGTCGGTATCCTGAAACTCATCGACCAGAGCGACCGGCCAAGCGGCAAACAAGGCATCCGCCAACGGTCGCGTGGTGTGACGGGCCGATTCGTGCTGCAAAGCCTGGCTGACCTTACCCAGCAGCTCATCGAAGCTCAGTTGTTGGCGGGCCTGCAGGCGTGATTGCATGGTCTGCCGGGCCACGCTGCTGAGAGTATGCCAAAAGTGCAGCTTGGCCTGTTCAAGCCGATCCTTGATGAAACTCGCCCACTGCATGGAAAACTCTGCTGCATCCAGAATATCAGCGTTTTCCTTGCCTGCTTGCAAAATCCCCTTCAGCTCTGGCGCTGCCTGCAGTGTCTCAATGAGCTTGTCATTCGGAAGCTTGGAAGGATCGTCGATCAATTCGGCCAACTCACTCCAGCTTCTGCGTAACACGCTGCCCTTGCGGAAATATTCATCGTGGGCAACAAGATCACGCAACTTGGCTACCCACTCAGGTGCTGGCCCTTGATCCATCCCGGCGGGTGATTTGACCTTGATCGTAACTCCCGGCGCTAGGCATAATTTCAATTGGTCCGTTAATTTCTTCAGCGTCAGATCGATCCCTGCCGCCTGTTGCAACACCACCCATTCATCGTCAGCGTTGCTCTGTTGCAAGCGCCGCCACAGGTCACCCACCACTTCATCCAGCAAGGCATCACTGGCAATCATTTCCCCCATCACAAAGCTCACCCCACAGGCCAAGGGATGATCACTAAGAATGCGCCGGCACAGGCCGTGCAGCGTACCAATGGGGGCCACATCCATCTCGGCCAAGGCCAGGTGCAAGCACTGCAAGTCATGCCCGCGGCAATTGGGGTCTTGCTGCCAACGCGTCTCCAGCCACCGCTCGTCGGGGTGCTCGGTGGATTTTGACTCATTATCGAGATCGTGCCGGGCCGCCCATTGCAACTTGCTGCGCAAGCGCTCGCGTAATTCCTGGGCCGCCGCATCGGTAAAAGTCGTCACCACGATCTGGCGTGGCGACCATCTATATTCCAACAACAAGCGCAGGTACAGCACCGCAATAGTCCAGGTCTTACCGGTGCCGGCACTGGCCTCGATCAGGCTGCGGCCGCCGATCGCAAGATTCAATTCACGCCAGTCGGCAGACGCCGGAGCTGGAAGCACAGAGCGGCCACTCATGTCATCACCTCGGCCTTGGCTTCCAGCGTGATGCAGCGATTGAGTCGGGTTGCGAAAGTATTGAGTGCCAGCAACTCACTGCTGCCCTCGGCAAAATCCACGTCACCGGCCAGCAACTGGTTATAGCCCGGGGCATAATCACGCTCACCGACACCGCCCTGGTGATGCGCAATCCAGACCGAACCGATGCCGATTAGCGGCTGTTCTGCCACCGCACTGGGCTCAGAACCATCCGGCTTGGTGGCCATAACGGCCTTGGAGTAAACCGTATCCTTGATGGTCTCCCAGGCCGACTTTGGAAAGTACCAAGACGGCGTACTCTGGGCCTCGATCCACCAGTCCAGTAACTCAGTCAGCCGCTGCTCTAGCTCCCCCAGCAACATGCTTTGCCGCTTACGATCCGCCATCACAAAGTGTTCGTCCCAGCCATTGATGCCGTCCTGCCAGCGCTGATCCTTGTCATCCACCAGGGCTCGCAAGCGAATACCCGGCAATAGTGCTGTAACGGCTTGGGCTGTCTGCAGGCGCAACACGGCCCAATCGAGAAACAGCGGGACACGATCCCTGAAGCTGAGGGATTTTTCGGTTTTGAGCTTGCCACCCTGGCCGGAAAAAGCCCGCAGTAACTGCCATTGCTCGCGGCCATCGACCACGGTCACGTAGATCTTTTGCACCTGGCCGGTAAGATGCTGGCCGGCAATGAACAGGTCGACCTCATGATTGCTGGCGCTGAAGGTGCCGTACTCCAGGCCGGGAATCCGGCGCAATTGCTGCAACAACAGATTGACCACGGCAAGTTCCGTCTGCCAGGCCGTTTCTCCCGGACGTCCCGGCGGCAGCAGACCGCCAAGCCGTAGCCATGCCGGCGCTTGCTGGGGTGACCAGATCGCACCGGACAGCTTCGGCAAAACATCGTTGAACAACAGCTTTTTAGCCACGCTATCGAGGGCCTCGAACTTCGGTTCGATCGGTTCGCTCTGCGGCAAGCGAGCATCGTCCAGCGCCTCCAGACTCACTTGCAGGCGCTGTCGGAGCACTTGCCTGGCCGGGTCTTGGTAGTAAGCATGCAGCTCACGCAAGGTAACCGGCTGCTGGATAGTCACCGGATGCACCTTCTCCAAATCGAGAAACGGCTCGACCGACGGTTTAACCCCTTGCCCATGCATGGCGGCGAAGTGGGCGCTATAAGAAAACAAGCGTGCGTCGGTAGCATTGAAATACCGTGGATCAAACGGCTGCAGCGGATGGTGCACCCACCACGGCCGATCCGTCTGCTGATCGTCGGCACGCAAGTCGGCGGCAGCATCCAGAGCCTCCAGCAGCTCGGCCAACGGCGGGGCGGGATTGCGGGGCTTGCCATCGCGCACCCCGGCGCCGATGTAGCTCAGATGCAAGCGCTGCCGTGCCGACATCAAGGTCTCCAGGAACAGGTAGCGGTCGTCGCTGCGGACATCACGGTCTCCCAGGCGATAATGATGGGCCATGAGATCCAGACCACTGTCACGATTCGGGCGCGGAAACTCGCCATCGTTGAGACCCAATACCGCGACGACTTTGAACGGGATGGCACGCTGCGGAACCATCCCGCAGAAGGTGATGCCCCCCATCAGCAAGCGCTGCTGATCCGGTACCGCAGACAAGCGCTCCATCAGTAGGTCACGGACCACGGCGAAATGCAGCCGTGGGTTCTCACCCACAGCACCGGGCTCATTGGCAATGCTGCGAATGCAGCCCAACAGCATCGACCTAGCCTCACGAGCATTCTTGTCGCTTGGGTCGATCTGCAGCAGGGCCTCGAAATGCTTCTCCAGCTCTTCCGCCCAGACCCTCGCCGGGAGAGACTGTCCAGCCAGGTCACAGATGGCCTGGATGCCCTCGAGCAACTGATTCAATGCCCCCAGATAACGCGCCGCCGGCCCATGGATCGCAATCAAGGGCAGCAACTCACAACCCTCAGCAAGGGTCACACTCGACTGCCGATCATCGCTGCTGGCATCGGCCATGATGTAGCCGGCCAGCATCCGATCCATGGCCCAACCGAAAGTATGCTCGGCAATCGGCGGCACCCCAAAGCGCTGTCGAAAAACCGCATCGAGCGCCCAGGCCACCCGGCTTTGTTTCAGCCATTCGGAGAGTTCATCCACGCCGGCTTGATCCAGACCCTGGCGGCGGGCCACTTCGGGCATCGCCAAAAGGTCCATGACTTCCGGTGCGGTGATCCGGCTCGCAGGTAGGTCAAGCAAGCGCCTGAAGGCCTCGAACAAGGTATGACAACGGGCTACTGCGATGTCCGCCAGGTGATAGGGCAGGCATTCCCGGCTATCACCAGGCCCACCGAATACCGAGGGGATCAGCGCTACGTAGGCCTGGATATCCGCTGCCATCACCACAATGTCGGAAGGTTTGATGGGTTCGCCGCCTGCATCCGGCGTTGCCAACGCCTCCAGCAGCTGGTCGCGCAATACCTCCAGCTCACGCAGACGGGTATGACAAGCATGAATTCGCAAGGAGGCATCCTTGCGCTCCATCGTCACCCCCGCTGTAGTGGAAATATCAACGGCCATAAGTGCTGGGTCAAGCTCGCGGATACTCTGCTGCACCCGGCCAAGACGGTGCCTGGGGCGCGCAGATTGCTCATCTCGCCAATGTCGCACATCTTCAAGCACGTCCCCCTCACCATCTACCAAGGCCATGATGAAGTGCTGACCCATACGGCCCCAGTTGGCAAGCAATGGATGGGATTGATCCGCCCAATAGTCGTTGCCATGGGCGGCGTCGATCCGGGCCAACTCGTCGCGCCGACACTGCCGCAAAGCGGGGAGTTCGCGACTTAGCCCACCCCAGTACTGACGACACGGATCGGGAACATATAAGGCCACCAGTTGCTGACGGGCCAACGCTCGCAACACCGCCAGTTCAGAAGGGGCCAGATGACTGAGCCCGAACACATGCAGCACAGCACTTGAAGTCGGCTCCACAACACCCTGCAGGCTGGCGATCAATTCGGTCACCACATCGCCGCGGTGCGGACCCAGACGGGTTCGCAAGTGCTGCCATAGAGGGGCGAGCAGCGTTCGCTCCGTAGCCGCTGCCCCGTCATCGCTGCCATCGCCTACGGCAAACACCCAGTGACCTTGCTCCCACGCCCGCAGCCAATCCGGGCGATACACCAGGTATTGGGAATAGATCCGGGCCAACTGATCGGCCAACTGAAAGCGACGGCGGGCCTGATCGGCGCTCCTCTCTCGATCGTCCGTAGCGTTTTGCTCTTGCAGGTAAGTGACAATCCGCGCATCCGTAATACCGAAGGCCCCAATATCCCCGCACAACATGGTATGGATACTCCAGCGTAAGTGCTGGTGCTGATAGTGCGGCAAAGCCACGGCCTGATGGCCAAGCCGTTGCCTTGCAAGACGTTCTATCCAGACACTAGGCAACAGAATATCCAGGTTGGCGGCAATGCCATGCGGGCCATAGGCACGGGCCAGCGCACCATAGAGCCACTGCCGCATCCCCGGATGAGCGGCAATGATGGTCTGCGGCGCCAGCACATTGTCAGGCACCGTTGCGGCCAACAGCTGCTGTAAAGGGCCAAGCAACGCCTCCAGCCTGCTAGCCCGATAAATGACCAGCCCCCGCTGTTGTGCCGAACCCTCTACCTCGCGCAGCGTACCGGTTACCTGCCCTGTCATCACTGCGTAATCCCGTGAACATTCAGAGTGGAACAAAGTCGAAAGGATATCCCTTTATTGCATCCGGGCTATGGCAAGTAGCTGTGAAATGTGCAGCAGGCGCAACCCGGTTGGGGAGTGAGGTGTAATTCAACGATTTTTCGAGATACCCAGATTTCGTTACGAAGACCCCTTCGATTTTAACAGCTAAAGCCGCGTCCACTGGCAATTTAAGGCGATACGGTCTTAGGCGTATAAAGAAGGTTCTGATTTATATTATCAGATATAGCTATCTGTTACGTAATTTTCAACCCACAACCCTTGAAATTTTTTTAAGTATCTCTTTATCTTCGCCAAACTTACAAATTGCATCACAGTTATCTCTTAATTCCGAGAATAATATATAGTGTATTTCAATTTTATTATTTCTTATAGATGGCCTCTGTAATTGTAGTAACACTTCCTTTTCTCGTTCATCAGGAATGATAAGATACAGAACTGGCGGGTTATCCTTAAAAGAGTAATACAGATCGGTGAGTCTTAGTATTCCAGAATATATAGATGTACTTTTTTCTACTTCAAAAGCACAGGCAACTTTATTTGTCCCTTTTTCAAACCATACCGCATCAATGAGCGTAATAGTTTTATATGTATCTTTGTCTACTTCTAGTTTTGGAAATGCATCAAGACTAATAAATGATAAACTTTCCCCATTATGACATTTAGATCGATCATTTGAAGCCGCTATAACATCATAGCCCATAGAGCCGCCAATCATAATAATATGATACTGCATTTCTGTATGGAGATCATCTTCCTCCGATTCACTTACAACTTCCTTATGCCTTTTCTTAAGTTTCTTTTTGATTTTTATTAGCTCTTCTTCAGATATATAATCTCCACTTACTAATAATTTCTTTTCGCCCACATCAAATAATAGGCCTGCGAAAGCCCCCAAATCATTCGATAATATAGATTTAAATTCATTATTTTTTTCTACTATAACCTCTCTCATCCTTAAGTATTCAGACCATGAACCGAGTTTTACTTTATCTTTAAATAGCGCATTAAAGCCATTCACAATGGCCGTGTTACAAGGCGCTATAATTGTAGGGTGCAGGAAATATAGAATACTTGCAACTGCGGGACCTAACCCTTTAATCTTTCTTTGGTCTAGTAAAATTATTTCTTTGAGTATTTGTTCTTCTTTTGTAGTATTAATACATCTTTCAAGAAATTGACCAAAGGCTATCTTATTTTCTTCATTTTCATATATATCCGGTATTCGTAATTTCGGTTTCCAGAAAAAAGGGTGTGAAGCACCTTTAAAAATTTGTTTTTGTTCTGTGATGCAGTTTAATACAAATTCTAAAGATGATCCTTTAAAGTTATTACCGAAATTACTATTCTTTATATCCTGTATTACATCAAATACACCTCTTCGAATGGAACGAAATGCTTTTAATCTTTCATTATTATTTATAAACCAGCTGTTATATACTGTTTCATTATCTTCTTTATAGTTTTTTATTATCGATTCCCAATCTTGGCTCATAACTCAGATCTCATTGGTCCATTTTTTACATAGCAACCAGCTGCTACTATGAAGCGGGTTAGCCGTTTACTGCAGCGCCTTGTTGAGTAGCTAGCTCGTGAGTAATAAAAATAGTGGGTACACTTACAACTAGAATGGTCATGATTTTGTTCTCTTCTAGAAGGAAAGCGGAAGTCACCACACCAAGTAAGAGAGCGGGAATTGGCCACAAGATAAGTTGCCTGCCTCCACAGGCATTTATTTTAAACCAATCCCCTTCTGACTTGATGGCTTTCTTAGTTCTGACTCCTTATATTATATTCTATATTTTAATGCGCCAACTTTACACTTGCAATACGGTTTAAACTTACACCTGATTCCGCAGCTTCTAAAGCAAGATGTCTGTGTACCTCTGGTGGAACACGAACCATGAATTTACCACTGAAATTACGTAAAGAAATAGCTATTGGTAATTCTTCATTATTTTTGGACATTTCTAATACACATTTTTTAACTACTGCTTGTATTCCTTCCAGTGCTTTTCTAGAAGTTAATGCAAGCTAACTGAGACTGGGAAATTCGGCACATAGACCAATGAATTCCTCATCCTCATCCGACCACATGACCCGATAAGTGTATTTTTCAGTTTCATTAACCATGTTGTACCTCAATTCTTTCTATAGCAAGTAATACTTGCTAGACCTGATATGGTTTAGCTTTTCCTTTTTTATTTTGGGTATTACACGTGGATCACCTGGCCAGGGTGTCTTGTAAATACAGTGACTGCTTCCACTCTGGCGTGGTTTTCCGAAGTAGTGCTCACTAACCTCCTTAAGTTCTTTAAAACGAACACCCTTTGGATTAGATTTCATTTCTTCTAATATTTTAGATATGCCAGCCCTATTTGCATAATATCATTATTGATACTATCGCCAAATACGTATTTTACCTCTAGCTACCATTCGGTTGCGATGTGATGTGTAATCCTGCAGCTCAAACCCGCAAGGTTCAGTCCTGCAGGACAGCGTATGAAGGCATCTTCCTACCACAGGAATGAGTCGGCAAGTATGAGCAGGAGGCGGGAACCCAGGCCGCTTGAACCGGTGCCTGGGCGCAGGCAGCGCTTGGGTATGGTGCGACGACCAGAGAAGGTTTGGGTGGCTGCTCTGATGCCTTCTACTGGATTCTCGCCGACGCTGGAATGAAGAGAAAAGATGCGCGCTTATCCCCCGCTGTGGTGCGCAGTGAGGGATGGGGATCCATCCACTTCACATAGTCCCCGGCCGGCTCCGGATCGTCAATCTGGCCCAGGTTTCTGGGAGACTCACAGGGCGCCCAATGCAAACATTGTGACCATAAGAATACGACATAATCTGTCGCATAGATCCTGGACAATGGTGTTCTCTAACACAAGGAGATCACCATGCCACGACGTCACAAAGCTCCTATCGGTGACGGGTCAGATCCGGAAATCCTGCCATTGGTACACTTGTGGATGTTGCGCTTTCTATTTCGCTCGCGCACCTATCGGCACCTGTTCGATCACGACGGCATCAACGATGAGGACATCGCCCACTGCATCGGTCTGGGTGAATGGTGCGGGATCATCGCACCCGAGTTCAACTACGCGGAAGTACACCGTGCATTTCGTAAGCTTTATCGGGATGCAGAACGGCAATATGCGACTGCCCAGCCACCGACCAGCCTGCGGCGCAATATTGATACTTTGCGTGAGCGTATCGGTCTGTCCGAGGTCGATGCACGCATTGTTGAATTGGTAGTCTTGCTGCACTTGAATCCAATATTTGAGAGCACGCTGGAACTTGGCGGTCCGATCCCTACAACCCGCTTTGTCCGGGTGTTGTCATGGTTACTTGAGCTGCCCCGCAGCCAAATTGACGCGGCACTCTCACCCAAGGGTACTTTGCTACATTCAGGTCTGCTCGAGTACCCGACGGATCGCAATGATTACCTCGACAGCATCCAACTGATCTCCGAGTCTCTACCGCAATACCTGGTGCGCGATGACTTCGAGCTCGATATGTTCATCCACAGACTGGTGACCCCGGCTCCGGCACCGGAACTCTCGCTTGCTGACTACACGCATCTCGATCCGGTCTTGCACATTCTGCGTCCCTACCTGCGCTCGGCATTCGAGGAGCAGCGCAAGGGGGTGAATGTGCTTCTGTATGGCCCCTCCGGCACGGGCAAGACCCAGCTGGCTCGGGTACTGGCTAGTAATTGTGACCAGCCACTGTTCGAAATCGCCTGCGAGGATGAACAGGACCAACCGTTGCGTGGGCGCGAACGACTGCGCGCCTATCATCTCGCCATGCGTTTTCTGGCCCGCCGCGCTGCTTTGCTGGTGTTCGACGAGGCTGAGGATGTGTTCGACGATGGCAGCTCCGATTCCGGTCGGACCAGCACTGCGCGCTCGAACAAGGCGTGGATGAACCGGACGCTGGAGAGTAATCCCCTGCCCACCCTGTGGTTATGCAATACGATTTATTCGCTGGATGCAGCTTTTGTGAGGCGCTTCGATCTGGTGATCGAAATTCCCGTGCCACCGCAGCGGGTGCGCGAGAGCATTCTTGCTCGGGCCGGCCAAGGCCTGCTCAATGCCCACGACGTGGCCCGGCTTGCCGAGAGTGGGCAGCTGGCACCGGCACTGGTGACGCAGGCGGCATCCGTAGTGCAATCGGTCCGGGCCGAACTGCAACCGGCCGAACGGGCCACAGCGGTCCAACTGCTGATTAACAACACCCTGCAGGCGCAGGGCCATCGTCCCATCCGCACAGGCAACTCCAACGGCCTGCCGGAGTTCTATGACCCGACCCTGCTGCAGGCCGATAGCGATCTTGCCGCCCTCTGCGAAGGCTTAAAGCAGCGGGGCTCCGCTCGACTTTGCCTATTGGGCGCCCCCGGAACCGGCAAGACTGCCTTCGGCCAATGGTTGGCCCGGGAACTCGACCGGCCGCTACTGACCAAGCGGGCTTCGGATTTGATCTCAAAATGGATCGGTCAGAGTGAGCGCAATCTGGCCCACGCCTTTGCCATGGCTGAGCGGGAACAGGCCATCCTGCAGATTGACGAGGTGGATTCCTTCCTGCGCGATCGCCGCAAGGCTCGCCAGAGCTGGGACATAACGCTGGTCAACGAAATGCTGACCCAGATGGAGCAGTTTGGTGGATTGTTTATCGCCTCGACCAATCTCGATGACGATCTCGACCAGGCCTCGTTGCGTCGCTTCGATCTGAAGATCCGTTTCGACTATCTATCCTGGGCCAAGAGCTGGAAGCTGCTCGGCCTCACCTGCACAACCCTCCTCCTCGAAGCTCCCGCAGAAGCTCATGCACAGAGATGCTTAAAGGGATTGCGACTGACGCCAGGTAACTTCGCCACCGTGTTGCGGCAGGCCAGGTTTCGGCCCATCTCGAATACCGAGAATTTACTCAGTGCCGTCGCTACGGAAAGCAGATATCAGGTAATGCCTAGCAGGCCAATAGGGTTTGTATGAGCTGACAACCACTTACCAAGTCCACACCATCATGACATCCAGTTCTGCATACCCACTAGGACCCCATTTTCTTAGAAAATGACGAGACTGAGGGTTCTTAACGGGCTTGACAGCCTATAACCCCCTCACCACTCACTGGGCCTGATACTTCTCCAGGGTGCTGCACAATTCTTTCTGAATTTGCCGCCGCAAACCGACCGGACGGATCACCTCGACGGAGTCGCCCAGGCTGCGTAGCCACCAGAGAAGTTGCTCAGTCTGGGCAACCGTAGCGCTGACCCGATAGACATCCTCGTCTCTGGTGAGGGTCATCTTCTGGTCCGTGGACAGCTGGCGTTCCTTCAAATGCCGGGCTAACCAGTCATCGACGCGTAGCTTCAGCCGGATGGTCTTGCCCGAGGGGTATTCGAAGGCATGCTCCTGCTTGATGTAGGTCTGCAGGTTGAACTGCGGGGGGCGCTTTACGGGCGTATCCAGCATGACCACATGCTGCATCCGGTGCAGGGCCAGCTGCCGCAAATCCGTATAGTCCCACAGAGTGGCCACGAGATAGAGCACCCCCTCGCAAAACACCAGACCCAGCGGGTGAATGGTGAAGTGCTGGAATGAATCGCTCCACAGGGAACGATAGTCAGCCTTGAGGCAAAGTCCTTCCATCACCCCGCGATTTACGAGTATCTGCACGCTCTCGTCAATATTGGGTGGTCGCAATGAAAAACCACTTGGGATACTGGCAATCCGGTGTGGCCATTGGGCCTGCGGGCTGCCGGCCATCTCATCGAGCAAGCGCTGGGCGATGCCGAATTGCGGCTGCAAATGTTGCAAAAGTGGGGTGGGCAGCAAAGGTTGGAGATAGCGCTTCATCATCTGCAGCGCCAAGGCAGTGTCGGGGTCCATCGATGGCAGTTGTTGCAGCCTGGCGTCCTTACTCCACGACCAGCCGGCTGGTTTGTGGTCATCGCAGGCCAGAGGAAAGAACCGCGACAGGTGCAGTAAATCCCGTTCTACCGTGCGGCGGTGAATATCAAAACCCGAACCCACCAAGTGCATCCGTAGCGTCGCAACACTGGTTTTTCTGGGCAGAACGGGAACCAGGCTCAACATCCGAATCTGGCGTAGCAGTGTCACCGACACATTCCGACCTCCTGCTGTGCAACCCCCGCACGATAACGCAGATGCTGCCTCGTAGCAGCCTGCAATCCCCCAGACAATTTCCGGGGCGGTTCATATCCACCGCCTGAAGGTGAGGAGTTTATGGATTCCCTGGCGAGGGCTCTAAAATCAGCCAATAATCGTTCTATCCATCGTCCCAGGTAATTATATAACTAACTTGATTGATTAGACTTAATCGTTTCATAATACGATTCATTAATCGATTCAATTTTTAGAAATGTCTGTTATCAATCCCAATGATCTCGCGGCCTACATTCGCCACCACCGCTTGGTACCGCGAGGCGAACTTGTCCGCGAGTTCGGGGTGAGCCCATCAACCCTGTATCGCCATCTTGTCGCATTGGAAAGGCAAGGGCGGATTATACGGGTCGGAGAAGGCCGAGCCTCTCGCTATGGCACCCGCGGCCCCTTGCTCG
>QILI01000164.1 GCA_003233305.1 Mizugakiibacter sp. | reverse complement strand
ACCAGTTGCGGTAGGGGCTGTGGGGATTTTGTGCTGCTTTGAACCAGGGGTTCTGGTTGCTGGTGTGGTTGATCACCAGGTCCATGATGACCTTGATGCCGAGCTGGTGTGCGGCCGTCAGCAGATGCTTGAAATCCTGCATGGTGCCGTATTGCGGATTGATGGCTCGGTAGTTGGTGACGTCGTAACCGTGGTAACTCGGTGAGGGGTTGATCGGCATCAACCAGATGCCACTGACCCCCAGCCACTTGAGATAGCCGAGTTTTCGGGTGATGCCGTTAAGGTCGCCGATGCCGTCGCCATTACTGTCATAGAACGAGCGTACGAAGATCTCGTAGTACACCCCCGAGGGTGAAGTTGAGACGAGCTGGTGATGGCTTGGCCCCAATGTCGAGGCCAATGGCTGGGGAGCTTTTACGCCGTTTGCATCGCTATGTGCATACACGACAGAGGGCATGCCCAAGATCAGAAGTAAGGCAAGCAAGAACCAAATAGTGTGGTAATAACGGCTCATCGTCGATTCCTATGGCAGGCCCGGCACTGCGACTGCCGTTATGTGCACAGGATCTGTATGGTTTGCCACGGCTGCCAATGCGCTCTCCCTGTTACAGATCATCATAGGGCGGGGAGGTGATTGTAAGAGTGCCCCTGCATACGTATTCATGCTACGGGTTGACCCGCTCATAACGGGTCGGCGGGTGGTTGCCGCATAGTCCTGAGTACCTATTACACAATTGCACTGAGGCTGGGATATTCGTTGTCAAATCACCGGACAAGCTATGAAGATCAAGCCTGCTGCGGTCTTGCGGAGCTTGCCCACTCAATTTTTTGACGCTGAGCCTGCAGTGAGTGTGGGGTCATTGAGTGTTGCTGGGAGCGGAGTGGTCCGCAGGCCAGGGTAACTTTTAGTATTTGCGGTGCAACGATTGGACGTGGAAGATACGGATTAAGTGAAGAACTTGGCCCAATGGAAACCAGACTATGACTGATCGCCGCATTCGTAGCATCGTAATCGTGGGAGGGGGCACCGCCGGTTGGATGACTGCTGCGGCACTGTCTAATGCCCTGCAGGGTAACTGCCGAATTGAGCTGCTTGAGTCGGAGCAGATCGGCAGCATCGGGGTTGGTGAAGCGACCATTCCACCGATCAAGTATTTCAACCAATCTTTAGGCATCGATGAGAATGATTTTCTAGCCGCCTGCCAGGGTACCTTTAAGCTTGGCATTGAGTTAGTGGACTGGCCTCGTTTGCAGCAACGTTATTTCCATCCCTTCGGCCAGTTTGGTGCCGATTTTGATGCGGTGCCGTTGCACCAATACTGGCTGCGCGAGCGTGAACGTGGCGACGATACGCCGCTGCAGGATTACGCCATGGCCTGGGTGGCCGCGCACCGCGGTAAGTTCGATCGGCCCCTGATGGATCGGCAACGGGTACAGTCCACCTACGATTATGCCTACCATTTCGATGCTTCCCTGTATGCGCAGTACCTTCGCGCTTATGCGGAACAGCGTGGGGTGCTGCGTACCGAGGGCAAGGTGGTCGATGTTCATCTGCGTGGTGAGGATGGCTTTATCGAATCGCTGCAGTTGCAAAGCGGGGCGACGATTACCGGTGATCTGTTTATCGATTGCTCGGGCTTTCGTGGCCTGCTGATTGAGGGGGCCCTGCAGACCGGTTACGAGGACTGGACTCACTGGTTACCCTGTGATCGGGCGGTGGCCTTGGGCTGCACCCATACTGCCGAGTGGCCGCCGCACACTCGGGCCACCGCGCATGCCGCTGGTTGGCAATGGCGCATTCCGTTGCAACATCGCATGGGTAACGGGCATGTCTATTGCAGTCAATACATTAGCGACGATGAGGCCACGCAAGTGCTGCTCGAACATCTCGAAGGTGAGGCATTGGGTGAGCCCCGGCTTCTGCGTTTCGCAGCCGGGCGTCGCAAGCAGTTCTGGAACCGCAACTGTGTCGTCATCGGTCTGGCCGCAGGCTTCATGGAGCCGCTGGAATCGACCAGTATTCATTTAATCCAGTCGGCCGTCACCCGCTTACTGGCCTTGTTCCCAGATCGGGATTTCGATCCACTCACAGCACAGGAGTTCAACCGCATCACCACAGCGGAGTATGAGCGGGTTCGGGATTTTTTGATTCTGCATTATCACGCTACTCAACGCGACGACGCGCCGTTATGGCGCTATACCCGGAACATGGCGATTCCGGATACGCTGCAGTACAAGATCGATCATTTTCGACACCACGGTCGGATCGTTGCCGAAGAACTCGAATTATTTCGCAACCCGAACTGGTTGGCGGTGCTGGTCGGCCAGGAGGTTTGGCCGGAGCGCTATGATCCACTGGTTGATCTGCGCAGCAAGGTAGATGCGCCGCGTAGGCTGGCCAGCTTGCGACAAGTCATCAGTGAAGCCGTGCAGGCCATGCCCACGCACCGGCAGTACATCGAACGGCACTGTCGGGCGCAGTCGTAGCGTTCAAATCGGATGCTACCGCCAGAGTGTGGATCCCGGGTCTACGCTACGCTCCGCCCGGGATGACAAGACAAGGGCACCGTGAACCCCGACGATGAACAAGCTGCCGTCACCCTCCCATTCGTTATTCCCGCGTAGGCGGGAATCCACTCGGCCCGGAGCACGTTTTAGGTTCCATCGGACATTGGGCGCTACCGCCAGAGTGTGGATCCCAGGTCTTCGCTATGCTCCACCCGGGATGACGGTCTGAAGGGTCGCGTCGTCCCGGATGATAAGAAAACATCCAACCGCTGAATTAACTTGGCGCTTCCGCCTTGCAGTGTTCAGCAATGAACTGGGCGTGGCTGGGTAGGGTCGGAACGGTTTGATGGATTAGGGTATGAATGTGGGCGAGAAACTCATCCAGCTGGGCTGGGGTGATGGCATCGGCTAGCAGATGATGGTGGGTCGGCTCGATCCCCTGCCCGATCAGCACTTGCAGCCAGCTCCCCTCGGTAAATAGCTCATTGTCTTCACGGAAGATCATGCCACTGTTGCGGAATAGATTGATTTTCCGCGCCAGTGACTCTGGAATGTCGATTTGTGCGCAATACTGCCAGAACGGCGTGTCGTCGCGCTCGGTGGCCTTGTAGTGCAGGATGATGAAGTCACGAATATGCTCATATTCAGAACGAGTTTGACGGTTGTATTCGGCGATCAATGCCGGGTCGAAGTGACGATCCGGAAACAGTGCCAGCAATCGATTGGCACCCGACTGGGCCAGGTGGATATTGGTCGACTCCAGCGGTTCAAAGAAACCACTGGAAAGGCCGAGGGCCACACAATTGCGATTCCAGGCCTGGCGCCGCATGCCGGTGGTGAAGTGCACGGGACTTGGCTCGGCCAGAGCTTCGCCATCAAGATCGGCCAAGAGCAACGAGGTCGCCTCGTCATCGCTCATGAACCGGCTGCAATAGACATGGCCGTTACTATCCCGATCTTGCAATGGAATACGCCATTGCCACCCGGCAGGTCGGGCGTTGGCCTGGGTATAAGGGCGCATCGGCTCGACCCGGGTACTGTGAACAAACAGGGCCCGGTCACAGGGCAGCCAGTGCTGCCAGTTCTCGTAGCCGGTTTGTAGCGCACCCTCGATCAGCAGGGCGCGAAGTCCTGAGCAGTCGATAAACAGGTCGCCGGCAATGATCTCGCCACTTTCCAGCTGCACCGATTCGATGAAGCCATCTTCAGCCCGCAGCTGCACATCGACGATTTTGCCTTCAGTGAGCTGTACCGTGCGTGCAGCACTGTGCTGGTACAGGAATTTGCCGAACCGCGTGGCATCGAAATGATAGGCATAATTGATGCCGGAAAGTGGGCTGCTACCGACTTTTTCGAGGCGAGCAAAGCGGTTGGCCATAGCCGTCACGGCATTGAGCGAAAAGGCCCACAGATCCTTTGCAGACTTGCGATCACGGCTTCTGAGCCAGTAGTGGTAAAAACCGAGCAGGCCGAGCGGCAGGCCGATATCACCGAAGGCATGGATGTAGGAGTCACCGATGCGGCGCCAGTCGTTGAATTGAATACCCAGTTTGAAGGTGCCCTGCGAGGCCTTGAGCACCTCGTCTTCATCCAGTTCCAGAAACTTACTGATCAGACGGATGGCAGGTATGGTGGCTTCACCGACGCCGACGACGCCAATTTCTGCCGATTGGATCAGCTGGATTTCCAGTAGCGGTCCCATCGCTTTGGCCAGAAAGGCTGCGGTGATCCAGCCGGCGGTGCCGCCACCGACGATGACGACGCGCTTGATTCGAGTATCGCTCATGGCTTGATGGTCTCCTGGGTTGGTGCTGCAAGGTGTTCGGTTAGGCTAATTTATCGCGTTGCAGATCAGCATTAAAAAAACCCCGTTGCCGTGAGACAACGGGGTTGAAGGGACGACACATGTTACGCCTCAGAACTTGTAGGAAACGCCAAATTGATAGCTGCGGCCATACCTTTCCCAGGCTTGCACCTGGCGGGGATCGCCGTTCTGGAAGGTGACGAAGCGCTTGTTAGTGAGATTGCTACCCTGCAGGATGAAGGTCAGGCCCTTGAACCGGCCACTCTGCAGGGCGTAACTGACCTGGAGATCGTAGGTGGAACCACCCTGGATGGTTTGCAGGATACGAGTGGCACTGATGCCGCTGATTTCACCCAGGAAGCTGCTGCGGTAGGCACGGCTGACCCGGGCCTGGAAGCCGCCACGCTCGTAGTACACGGTAGCGTTGGTCACCCACTTGGACAGGCCAGGTACGGTGATCGGGGTGGGGTTACCGCCGTAGACCAGCGAGCTCTTGGTGTAGTCGGCACTCAGAACCACGCCAAAGCCGCGGAGGACTGGGGTGAACAGCTTCAGCGGGATGCTGGCGACCGCCTGGAGGCCCTTGACGTTGCCGTAGCCATCGTTGACCGGGCCCGAGACGGTACCGAACGGGGTACCCAGCAGCAGCTGCTGGGCCGGGGTCAGGTAACTACTGATGAACGCGCTGAAATCTTTCAGGTACGCCGCATTGGGATTGATGTAGTCATGCAGCTTCAGCATGTAGGCCATGGCCGAGACGTAGCCCGCATTGTTATCGAAATAGTGCGCCAGACTGATGTTATAGCTGTCGGCCATGGTCGGCAGCAACTTGGGATTGCCACCGGACGCACTAAAGTAGGATAGGTTTGGATTGGTTGAAGCAAGATGGGTAATGTTGCCGCTGATACCCAGGCTGGCACTCATCTGATCCATGCGTGCCCGGGCCATCACTCGTGCCGCGCTCATGCGCAACTGGGTGTTCTCGGTCAGCCCGAGAATCAGGTTGACGCTGGGCAGATAACGAGTGTAGCTAGTACCGCCCCTTACCGGGATGAGCAGAGCCTGCGAACCCGCGTTAATGCCGCTGCCACTGCCGGCAGTGACCCGGGCGCCCCGCGATGATTGCAAGGTATGCGCCACCTGCAAGCCAAAGTTACCGGTCAATGGGATTGAGCCGATGTGGGTATCCAGATTGAACTGCAGGTAGGGTGTGATATCGGTCTCGCGAACCTTCCAGTTCGGCGGCACCGCGATCGATGACAGCGATGTGGAGAAGACCATGAGCGCACCGCTATTCAGCAATGCTAATGGGTTGTAGCAGACCTGTGGGCCAATGCCCATGAAGGCCAAGGGGTCACAGCTGCCGCCATTGACCAGTGCGGAAGTCGGAATGGGCGCGGTCTGCGCCCCGATCGGATTGGTGGTCAAGGTCTGACTGCCGTTGGGCAGGGTCAGGAACATCTGGTTGATGGCGTAGGTCTTGTTGCGGGTCTTGCGATCAATGCCGAACTGCATGCTCGAGAACGGCCCGCTGGTGAAGTCACGCTCTACGCTGGCCCGCAAGTCGGCGATGTAGTCGGTGGTACGCGGCGCGTTGATGAAGCCGGCCTGCACGATCGAGGGCGTGGCCCCGGCACCCCAGCCCTGGGGATCGGTGAGTACGATCTGGCTGGAGTCGTAGCTCAGCGTCGGGTTCAAATACAGCAGGCCATTGCCCAGCTCGGTGAAGCCGATGGTATCGGTGGCGCCGTTGGCGGTGCTGTAGCCGGTGCCGCTATAGGATTCCATCAGGAAACTACGACGGTTGGCACGTGAATAGTTGGCATCGACGGTCGCCGACCAGTTTTCATTGATCGAGATCTTGTTGTTCCAGTCAATGTTGTAGACCTTGGCGTAATTTCGGTTGTAGTCGTTGCGGATCACGGCCTTGACATTGCTGTAAGTGCCGCTGGTAACAAAGCCGTTGCTGACTGTATAACCCGGTTGCAACTGTGCGGCAGACCATTTCAGTGGAAACTCAATACCTTTGGCTGACTGGTTTTCGCGGAAATTGTCGTAGGTCATATCCAGTGTGCTGGAGAAGTTTTCCGAAGGACGCCACTGCAAGGTACCCAATAACCCGGTTCGGCCGAAGAGATCAGAAATGCCATAATTCTTTGAGCCGCCTATCACCACCGGCCCACCCGACGAGACATTGGGGTAACCCCAAGGCGCTTGGTGTTCGATCTGGGTCGGATTCTTTTGCAGGTCGACACCCAGGGCAATACCCAGGGTATGGTTGAGGAATTGATTAACGTAGATACCATTGACTTGATAGCCCTGATTGCTCAATCCGGGCGACAGCTTGGACATGCTGTTCCAGGCATAACGGGCGTTGAACGCGGCGATACGATGACTTTCATCCAGCGGGCGGATGGTCCGTAGGTCTACCGTACCGGCCAGACCCTGGCCCAGCAGCGAGGCCTTGGGGGTCAGGTAGACCACTACGCTATTGAACCAGCTGGACGGATACTGGTCGAATTGCACGCCACGGTTGTTGCCGGTACTGACCTGTTCGTTACCATTGACCAGGGCGGTACTAAAATCAGGCCCGAATCCGTGGATGGAGACCACCTGTGGACGCCCGCTCAGGGTTTGTACCGCCAGACCGGGCAAGCGACCAAGCGTTGCGGCGATGCTGACACCAGGTAGCTTGCCGATTTGCTCGGCGGTGACCGCCTCGACGATTTCACTGGAGTAGCGCTTGATACCGATCGAGTTTTTGATGCTGGCGGCATAGCCTGTCACCACGATGGCACTGAGCTTCTCAACCTTTTTCTTGCGGGCGTTTCTTTCTGCTTTGCCGGATGTAGCCTGGGTGCCCTGAGCCTGGTCGGCCTTGGCTGGTGGTGGAGTGCTGGTTTGCGCCTGCGCTCCGGTGGCAACAACCAGAATGGCCGATGCCAGGGCTGCGCTTAGCAGATTGCGTTTCAGGTTCACGTTTGGTCCCCTCCCGAATGACTGATTAAAAATTGCTCCGGTCCGGGTAGCGATACCTTACTCACCCAGTCCTGCCGATAATCAGGGCGTTGGTAACGCGCTTGATTACGTGTTGCCGATACTAGCTGTGAAAGAATCGTTATGGTCACATGCTGCATACGTATTCATGGAATTTCAGGCATCTTGCAGGGCTTAAATTCAGCTTCAGAGTACTGTTACGGGGGTGGTTCTGGGCTTTTTCAGGCGGTATGGCTCTTCGGGTATTGAAGGTGTTCGAGGGGCTGCCCGGATCGAAGCGGGTTTTACCCGATCTGAGAGCATGGGCGAAGGCGATAGCCGGGGATTGGAACAGATCTGCTGAAGGATGAAAGTGCTGATTTGAAGGTGGTGGTCAGGGTCTATACGGATTGGTTTGCCGTGTTCAAGATTACTTTCAAGCGACGTATTGGGTGGTGGTGGCGGCATTCACCGTAGATGTTGATGGTGCCGAAGTGCATGAATACGTATGCGGCGCCATGCGGCGACCTCCTGCACGCGGCTAAGCTTCGAGCCTGAATTACGATAGTGCTTCCGCCCGTGGCGGGATGAGTATCCATAGGGGAGCTGCATGAGCAAACATCCGTGGTGGCGTGGTGCCGTCATCTATCAGATCTATCCTCGGAGCTTCCAGGACAGCAACGGGGATGGCGTCGGTGACCTGGCGGGGATTCTGTCGCGTCTGGACTATGTGGCCGCACTGGGGGTGGATGCAATCTGGATTTCTCCATTTTTCAGCTCACCCATGGCAGATTTCGGCTATGACATAGCCGATCATCGCGCTGTTGATCCCTTGTTCGGGACCATGCAGGACTTCGATCAGGTGTTGGCACGTGCTCACCAGTTGAACCTGAAAGTGATGATCGATCAGGTACTCAGCCATACATCGGTCGAACATGCCTGGTTCCAAGAAAGTCGCCAGAGTCGTAATAATCCCAAGGCGGACTGGTACGTTTGGGCTGACCCGAAGCCTGATGGCTCCCCACCGAACAACTGGCTGTCGATCTTCGGAGGGGTAGCCTGGCACTGGGAACCACGACGTCAACAGTACTATCTGCACAATTTTCTGGAGTCACAGCCGGATTTGAATTTTCATCAACTTGAAGTTCGCCGGGCGACCCTGGATAACGTACGTTTCTGGTTGGATCGTGGTGTTGATGGCTTGCGTTTGGATGCCATCAACTTCTGTTTTCACGACCGACAGCTTCGTGACAATCCACCCAAACCTCCGGAAAAGCGCAATGGTCGCGGTTTCCAGCCGGACAACCCATACGCCTATCAGTATCACTGGTACAACAACACCCAACCGGAAAATCTGGAATTTTTACGTGAGCTGAGGGCTTTGCTCGACCGCTATCCAGAGGTCACCTCCCTTGGCGAAGTGGCTTCGGAAGATTCGTTGGTGACCATGGCCGAATACACTCATGATCACGGCTTGCACATGAGCTACAGCTTTGAGCTGCTCACCGAGGATTGTTCTGCCGACTATATACGGACTACCGTAGCTAATCTGGAGAACAGAATGCCGAATGGGTGGCCTTGTTGGGCGATTTCGAATCATGATTCGAAGCGGGTAATGTCTCGCTGGGCGGGCTCCGCTCCGGCTCCGCACCAGGCCAGCATGCTGAGCGCTATGGCCTGCAGTCTGCGTGGTTCGTGCTGTGTGTATCAGGGTGAGGAACTGGGTTTGCCGGAAGCTGATCTGCCCCGTGAGGCCTTGCGCGATCCCTACGGCATTGCTTTCTGGCCTAATTTCAAGGGCCGTGACGGTTGCCGTACCCCCATGCCGTGGGAGGATACTTTGACGGCTGGCTTCACTACGGGCCAACCCTGGTTACCCATTCCGCAGGAGCATCGTCCCTTGTCAGTGGCCCGCCAGGAGGCCGATCCGGATTCACCACTGCAGCGCTTTCGTCACTTCATACACTGGCGTAAGCAGCAACCTACCCTGCGTTGGGGCCGCATTCAATGGTTCGATCTGCCTGAACCGGCACTGGTCTTTACCCGGCAATTAGCTGGGGAGAAGATGCTGGTCGTATTCAATCTCAGTGCTACCGAGCAGGCCATCACTCTGCCCGAGTTCCAGGTCCAGGAAGTCCTTACCGGTCACGGCCTGGTGGCAGGTAGGCTGCAAGGTCATGTCTGCCATCTGCCGGGTTACGGTGCCTGGTTTGCCCGTATTGCCTGATTGGCTACCCCGGCCACTCGGGTGAGGACAGTCGTGAGTCGGGTCAGGCCCTGAGGTGGCAGTAACTATCTGAGTCCACCTTGCAGGATATTCACCTTAGCGGGATACAGCTTGTTGGGGATTTCCAGAAAGGTTCCGGGTGGGCTGCCTACGACGCTATGTTCTGGTCCGCTTCTTGTCTATCCAAAAGATCTATAGATGGTATTCTCGCTGAGGAGACTGGAGTCTGAATGGTTCGCCTTGATTGGCTGGCTCAGGGCGATGCAGTATGGGGCCACCGCAACAAGGCCTCCTGTCCAGACTCTTGATCTTACTCGGACAAGCGCCGACAGGCTCAGGTAGTTCGGGCAGGTAAGGCAGGTTTGCCAACCCGAGTGCCGCCCGGATTGCGATCACCATTAGACAGCGGATCTCTGGTTGTATTCCGCTCCTGAAGATCGTTACAAAGATAGGATGCGAAACCGTGTTCAGTCACAATGAAGGTCATTTCAGTGCACGGATAGGCTGGTTGCGTGCCGCTGTATTGGGTGCCAACGATGGCATTGTCTCTACAGCGAGTCTGATTGTGGGGGTGGCTGCCGCGCAGGCGGGACGATCGGGAGTATTGACTGCGGGGATTGCCGGATTGATTGCCGGCGCCATGTCGATGGCCTCTGGTGAATATGTTTCGGTCAGCTCTCAGGCGGATGCCGAGGATGCCGATCTCGAACGCGAACGTCATGAGCTGGAAACGAATCTGGCTTACGAACAGGAAGAACTCACGCGTATCTATATGGATCGTGGACTGGATGAAGGCCTGGCCCGCAAGGTGGCTTTGCAGTTGATGGACCATGATGCACTGGGAGCTCACGCCCGGGATGAGCTGGGCCTGATCGAGATTCACAGGGCCCGGCCGGTACAGGCAGCCATGGCGTCAGCGGCGAGTTTTGCGGTGGGTGCGGCACTGCCTTTGGCCTTGGTGTTGTGGGTATCAATGCGCTGGTTGTTGCCGGTTGTTTCGATTGGCTCGTTAATGTTTCTGGCGCTATTGGGGGCTTTGGCTTCCCGTTCAGGCGGGGCCAAGATGTGGGTCGGGGTGCTGCGGGTTACTTTCTGGGGGGCGTTTGCTATGGCCCTTACCGCCCTGGTGGGCCGCCTGCTGGGCGCGCACGTCTAGCCCCCAAGCCGTGGTGACACCGCTCTGCGTCCGGGGCAACAAGCTTCCGTCCACCTGCGGTGGGCGTGCCATTTCTCTCTCGTCATTTGCACTGGCGGGAATCCACCCGTCCCGGAACGCGTTGAAGGCTTGCTCGGACGCTGCCGCCAGACCGTGGATCCCGGGTCGTCGCCCGGGATGACGAGACAAAGGCGTTGCGCGTTGCCTGGGAGTAGAAAGAGACCTCCCGCTGGCAACGGCCTCAAGGGCCATGACGAGATAAAAGCACCGCGAACCCCGGCAATGGAGAAGCTGGCACTACCCTCTTGGCGTCATTCCCTCGCAGGCGGGAATCCTGCAGAAGAGATCATTCCCGAGCCACTGACAAATCTTTAGTCACTGTGGATTGAGGTATAAACCTCGTCGGTCCATTGCAGGGCTTCGATGTAGACTTTGGCGATTGCATCGACCCGCTGCGGATGGATGAGTTCCCATTCACCGCGTTCGTAGTGTTGTAGATCCTTGAGTGCCCGCGCCCAGGGCCCCTCACCGCGAAGCAGGGCAACGCGTACCGGTTCGGCGACCGGCAGGTTTTCTAGAATCTTTTCCATGGGCACCTTGATCAGCACATCGAGCAAGGAGAACAGGCCTACGATAAAAGCCTGTTCTTTCTGCTCGTTATCACCCTCCGCAGCCAGCAGCTCGCATACATGGGCGCGGTTCAATGAGGTCTTCATCAGAGCCGGGGACTGGTCATCAAGGCGCGCGATGGCTAGCATACGGGCCCACTGACGAACCCGGTTCATGCCAAGGTAGACGATGGCGTGCTGGATGGAGCGTACCTGGGTACGCAGGCCGAAGAAAGCAGAATTAACCAGACGCAAAAGCTTGTAGGTGAGCACAGCATCGTTACGAATGGCCTCGGCCAGTTCATCGGGTCCGGCATCCGGAGCTTCCACGGCGGCCATCAACTGCATGATGCCGATGCGGCTTTCGCCGATGATTTCTTCCTCAGTAATCTCTGGGCGAAATAGGTAGTAGCCCTGGAAGCCATCCACGTTGAGTTTCTTGCAAAGCTGATATTGGTCCTGGGTTTCGACCTTTTCGGCGATCAGTTGCGCGGGTAAGTGCTGCAGTTTTTGTACCAGCCTTTCAAGTTCGTTCGGTGATACAAGCTGAATATCCAGCTTGATGAAATCCAGTAGTTGCAGCAGTTCACGTTGCTCAGGGGTTTCGATAGTGCCTTCAAAGTCATCCAGGGCAATGCGAAAGCCCTGGTTTTTCAGATCCTTGACGGCGCGAATAAGCGGTTGGTCGATGACCTCGGTTTCGAGAATCTCCAGTACCAGACGGTCATCGGGGGCCAGTAACGGCACACCCATGCGCAACAGTTTCGAGGTCATGTTGATGAAGGCCAAGTCGCCGCCGACCAGACGCTCCAGCCCGAAATCGGTACAAGCGCGCAGCATCACGCTGGCACTGGCGGCATCCGGGTCATCGAATTCAGCGTGCTCGGCCTGCCGATTGTGGCGATACAGCAGTTCATAACCTAGAATATTCTGCTTGCGGTCGAGAATCGGTTGCCGGGCAAGTACCGCGGTAGTGGAAGATTGTGGTTCGTCGATAACGGTGTTCATGATGCGTCGGGATCCTTGAGTTTGCCTCGATATCGAAATTCACGAATCAGGCGGCGTTGCTGCCAGGCGAGGATTCTGGCCAGGCTGCGCTGATTACCGGGGATGGAATGCAGGATGCGGGCACCACAGCAAACACCATCGCCTACTTCATCTTCTCGCACGTACTGAATACACAGCTGAAACTGTAATCGGGTGGCACAGTCGGGCAGGTACAGATCCACGTTCCAGACCGAACCCGGATAGGGCGGCGTACCCTGCAGATGAAAGCCGATCCCGTCGAAGGATAAATCCAGCAACTCGGCATGCTGCACCTGGCCGGTATGGTTGTAAAGGTCGACAGACCCCTGCAGAGGTGATTGGGCACTCAGGCGCAAAGTCTGTCGACGCGGCGTAGATTCGTCGTCGCAATGTTCAGACACTGGCGAGTGGGTGGGGTCGGTTGGGTCGCTGGGTTTTGCCATGCATATCATACGTGGTGGCCGACTGTGTTTGCCCCAAGGCCTCCAAGGCCATCGACAGATACTGCATGCGGGCCTGAACCAGGGCACCGTTGTCCTGATTGAGTTGTTCGCAGTCTTTCAAAATATCCAGAACCTCCGTCCAGTGCTGATTGGTGGGATCCGAACTATTATTTTCAGGGCCATCATCCGGGTCTTGCTTGAGTGTACGGGGTCCCAGAATCTGGCCCAAATGTAAGCGTTCCTGCTCCAGATTTTCGAGTTGATACATGAGTTCAAGCTTGGGACTGGTGCAGGTATCGAGTTGTTCCGTATCACCATCAAGCAGGGCCGCCCGCTCCAGGGTGAGCACTTCGCGCAGATCCTTGGCTGTGTAGGCAATGTCGTCGATGACTCGTTGCAGTGACAGACGCAATTCAACGGCGGTATTCATGATCAGGATTTTCCACCGACACTCAGTTGTTGTTCGACGGAGATCAGACCCTTGGCAATCCTTTGTGAGTCGACTGGATAGGTCCCTGAAGCAATGGCCTGCTGGATTTTCTGGACTCGGCCGCTGTCAATAGCCGGCTGCAAGGACTGCTCCTTGGCCAGTTGCTGCAAGTGGCGCGCAGCATTGGTCAGGGCGAGGCTGTCTTGTTGGGGCCGGGCAGCGGCCTGATTACCGGCAGTGCCGGCTTTCCTGGAACCTGCTGTCGAGGCGTTCTGCAGGCCAGGCTGGATGAGGCCGGAAATTTTGTTGTCCATGGGAACAGCTCCCGATCTAGACGAATGTCAAAAGGTAATTCGGCGGCTGACAGAAAAACTTTAGCGCAAATTTACGATTTGTGCTCATGGCTGAATCTGTACCGTGTCGGTGGATACGACCAGACCCTGGAGGATTCGGCCAGAGCTGTCGTTACGCACCTTTACGCGAGCTCCGGCAGCCGCATTGCCAAGTGCGGTACCGTGGCCCCGTACGTGCACCCGCCCGACTTCGGCAAGAATGCTGACATGGTCACCACGGTGCACCAGCAGACGGATGGCGAACAGGCCGGGGCTGAGTACGGTACCTGGTGAAATGGGTCGTAGCAGACGGCGTCCGACAATGTCCTGTAAGTGTTCGATATAACCATAGCCTAACAAGCTGATATCGTAGCGTTGCAGCCGTACGGCTTGCTTGCTGACCAGATCACCTCGACCCAGGGCTTGGGTGGCAACGAGAACCCGACGGAATACGTGTACCTGGGCCGGCAGGTAGATCATCCACGGTACAGGGCCGGCGCAAGCCAGCCGTACACTGACCTGGCTACCAAAAAACCGGCCGCCGGGCAGACTGGCTTGTGGGGCGGTGGCGCACTTGGCCAAGCGCAGGCGCGGGTCGGGAGTGCTTACCTTGATCTCGACCTGCCTGCCCTCGCCGGTAAAGTGAGTATGTAGATAGCGGGTGGCGATTTGTTGCAGCCGGGAAAGTGAGGTAATGGGGGCTGCGGCTAGCACCTGAGTGGGTAGCAGGAAGAGCAGGGGGGGCAACAGCGCGAAGAGAGCCAATCGTTTCATGATGGGATTTCCTCCTGGACCGGGGTACTCTCAAGTGCTTGATTAAAGCGTTGCCAGGCTTTCTCGGTCGCGCTCAGTGACTGCAACACCTGGTCATGATCGTTGGCGGCCAGTTGCTCAAGTAGGGTGTGAACGTGATCGAGATATTCACTGCCGGGTTGGGTGAGCTCGCGCAGAGATGGGTCTGCTGATATTCCATCCAATTGCTGGAGTAGGGCGGTAAGAGGTGCCGCATCGAGCATTTGTGGATCGATCTGGTCTGGGGCATTGCCGGCAATTTCCAGGGCCCGCCAGAGTGATTCACCGGCATAACGTAGTTCATCCTGCAGCGGGCTGCTGGTCAGGGCTTTGTCGTTACGGGGAGGGCTGATCTGGGTGGCAAAAACCGCTCGCGACAATGAGGCACTATGCCGACGCAGAACTGCGCTACGTTGTTCAAGTGCGGCCAGGGTAGCTTCGACCTGGGTTTGAGAGGTATGGCGGTGTTCAATATCCGTCACCAGGCGGGTGTGCCCGGATTGGCTCTGAGTATGCGCTGATGCCGCAGTCTGCAGTGCTTCCAGAAGTGTAAGCAAACTGTGTTCGACCTGTTCGAGTCGGCTCAGCCCTTGTTCGGCGGTGCCATTCAATTGTTGTGAAAACTCTCCCAGGGACTGAGTTACCGTCTCAATCTCGGTGGTTGTCTGGGTGGTCTTTTCAGCCAATTGCTTGACCTCGTCGGCGACCACGGCAAAACCACGTCCGGCTTCACCGGCCCGGGCCGCTTCGATGGCGGCATTAAGGGCGACCAGATTGGTTTGGTGGGCGATCTCCTGAACCGCAGCAGTCAGTTTGCCAATTTCGTTGAAGAATCCGGCAAACTGGGCATGGGCCTGCGGCATACCTGCCAGGATACTGCGCAACAAGCGCAATTGTCCTTCCAGCGACTGACTCCGCTCGTGAGCTTTGTTGCACTGTTCATGGGTCGTGTCAAGCCCGCTCTGTAATGAGCCCAGAGCAGCCAATCCGTCATCATCAGCCGTCAAATTGCCGACGCTTTGCCGGTGTTCTGCCAGAGCAGCGCGGGCGACATCAAGATCACGAACCAGATCACTCAAGTGCCGCAACAGTTCCGTATGGCGTTGCAGAGCACGTTGCCGTTGGCTTTCATCAGAGTTGCTGGTTACCGGCATGGCGTCAATCAGCGGCTTCATGGCCAAAGCCGTGCGGGGATGCCGTAGGGATAGTTCTCGAATGCGCGCACGGTCACCGCGGGCGAGCTCACGGGAAAATTCGGCAACGGTCGAAATACTCAGTATAGGCATAGCGTGCAAATGCATCGGCTGGATCAATGGAAACTTGAGGAAGCAAGACGCATGCCATGCTCAAGTCTGGCTATGGATGGCCGATAACGCCAAAGCAGCTCAAAACCCGTCTGCGTGGCCGCGTCGCTGGTTTGACGGGATACGTTTCCCTATTAAAGAGGAATGGTCGATGAACGGTATGCCTGCCGCCAACCTGGATCGGTTCACCACGCTGGCCGGTCAGAATCGCCTGGCATTGTTGCTGTTCGGGCTGGGTAAGGAACCCCTCTGTGGTATCAACGTATTCAAGGTACGCGAAGTGTTGCGCTGTCCACTCTTGACGGCAATGCCGGGGATGCATGCCTGGGTTCGTGGTGTCACGACTTATCGTAGCCGTGAGATCACGGTGATCGATCTGTTCGCCTGCCTTGGACATCCCATCCTGGACAACCCAGCCCAGGGGCATCTGCTGGTGACCGAGTTCAATGGTTCGGTACAGGGGTTTCTGGTTGGCGAAGTGGACCGCCTGGTACATGTGCCGGTGGATTCGGTGGCTCCACCGACCCTGGGACTGGATACCCAGGCACGTTACAGCTTGTTGACCCGGGTGGATGGGCAACTGGTAGGGATTGTAGACGTGGAACAGGTACTGGCTGAGGTTGCCGGAGTAACGGCAACCCCGGCGGTACTGGCGCACAAGCCGGTGTCGGTAGAAAAAGTACCGTCGGGACAGCGTGTGCTGGTGGTGGATGATTCGGCCCTGGCACGCCGGAAAATGGGGGAGGTACTGGCATTGATCGGGGTGGAGACCGAGTTTGCCGCCGATGGTGCGGAGGCATTGGTCGCTTTGCAGCACTCGCTGGAACATGAGCAGAACCGTTTTGATCTGCTGATTACCGATATCGAGATGCCCAAGCTCGATGGCTATGCTCTGACCCGGTCAGTACGTGAAAACAAGGATTTGGCAGGGTTGCCGATCCTGATGCACTCTTCGCTGAGCGGCAATTTCAGTGGGGAACGGGCTCAAAGCGTGGGAGCAGACCGTTTTCTTACCAAATTTGATGCCGATGCCCTGGCTGAGATGGTGAGTTCCATGTTAGGAGAAACGCTCAACCAGCCCCAAGCTGGGCTCAAATAAGCTGGGGGATGATTAAGCAGGACGTGCTTGAGGTGAATTCCCGACGGTTTTCCGACACTGTCCGGCTTGCAGACTTTTGCCGCAGCGGCAAGTGTTTGCCGTTGCCGTGAGGTGGAGACACTCCAGCGCCTGGTATTACAGGCTTTCAGTGATCGCTACAGAGGCTGGCACGCTATTTGCTCCAGACCGGGTGTGACTGGTTTGGAGCATCGCCATGAGCGTACCCGATACCCATTTATTCGGCTTGGATGCCCGCGCGCTGCAATTGTGGCAGCGGCGGTCACAGGTGCTGGCCAACAATCTGGCCAATGCCGACACGCCCGGATTCAAAGCCCGGGATATCGATTTCCGGCGTGCTTTGGCGGTAACCGGTAGCGCCGGTGCCCCATTGCGCCTGGCGGCCACCGATAGCGGCGTCAGCTTGCCTGGAACCACAGGTACGGGCTCGCAGGCACCACTGGAATATCGAATTCCCCTGCAGCCTTCGCTGGATGGCAACACGGTGAATGCACAAATGGAGCAGTCCGCTTTTGCACAAAATGCAGTGCACTACGAGGCCAGTCTGACCTTTATCAATGCACAGATTAGATTGCTGCGCACAGCTATTACGGGGAATTGATGCATCATGAGTAGTCTGTTTAATGTCTTCGATGTGGCCGCTTCCGGCATGCTGGCGCAGACGGTGCGCTTGAATACCACCGCCAGCAATCTGGCCAATGTCGACAGTGTCAGCTCTACACCAGGCAAGGCATACCGAGCCCGGGAACCGGTGTTTGAAGCGATTCGCCAGGGTCTGGCGGGTACCGGGCCCAGTGAGGGAGTGCGGGTGGTGGGAATCTCCGAGAGTACCGCACCCGGTGGGCGGCGCTATGAGCCGGGTAATCCGCTGGCCGACCCGCAGGGCTATGTCTACACACCCAACGTCAATCCGGTGGACGAGCTGGTCAACATGATTTCCGCCTCGCGTTCGTATCAGAACGACGTACAGGTAATGAATACCACCAAGCAGTTATTGCTCAAGACCCTGAGTCTGGGTCAGTAAGGAGATAGCCATGAGTTTTGCTTCTGCCATGTTGCAACGTCCGATCACTGCATTGGCTTCGGCCCTGACCCCGGCTACGGCCGGCGCAGTCCGCACGGCTGGCGCCCGTACTACGGCAGCACCCGCCACGGCGGCGCCAACCCTCAACGAAAATGATTTTCTGACTTTGCTGGTGTCACAACTGAAAAATCAGGATCCAACCAAGCCCATGAGCAGTACCCAGTTTGTGGCTCAACTCGCCCAGTTCAGTACCGTATCCGGTATCCAGCAGATGCAGACCTCCATAGCCTCGCTGGCCAGTTCCCTCAGTGGCAATCAGTCCCTGCAGGCGGCGAGTCTGGTCGGCCATGCGGTGCTGGCGCCATCGGCGAGCGCCGCACTGACCGGGGGCAGTATGCAGGGGGCGGTAAACGTGCCGAGTGGAGCCAGTGATGTACGGGTGGCCATACTTGATGCAAATGGCACGCTGGTGCGCAGCATCGATCTTGGCGCCCAATCTGCCGGGTTGGTGCGCTTCCAGTGGAACGGTAAAGCCGCCAATGGCAGCACCATGCCGGATGGCAACTATGCCATCCGCGCCCAGGCTGTCAGCGGCGGCCAGGCCCAGGGGATCGCTACCCTCGCCCAAGGCCAGGTGCAGAGCGTCATGCTCGGCAATAACGGCACCACCCCCATCCTCGAAGTGCAGGGTCTGGGCAGCATTCCGCTGTCTTCGGTCCGGCAGATTCTATAACCGCAACGGAGTTCACCATGCCTTTCAATATCGCTCTTAGCGGCCTCAATGCCGCCGCCTCGGATCTCGATGTCACCGCTAACAATATTGCCAATGTAGGTACCAATGGCTTTAAGGGTTCACGGGCTGAGTTCGCCAGCATGTTTTCGGCGTCGACCTATGATGTCGGTTCGGTTGCAATTGGTAGCGGAGTGCGCTTGACCACCGTGGCCCAGCAGTTCGGCCAGGGCAGCATCAACACCACCAGCAACAGTCTCGATATGGCCTTGAGCGGCCAGGGTTTTTTCACCCTGCATGATGGTAATGGCTATGCCTACACCCGCGCCGGAGCCTTTCAAACGGATCGCAGCGGTTATGTGGTCAACCCGCAGGGCCAGAATCTGCAGGTTTATCCACCCATCGCCGGCGGTGGTTTTGATCGCAGTCGGTTGGTCAATCTGCAATTGCTGACATCACAGAGTGCCCCGGTGGCCACCAGCAGTGCGCAGTTGTCGGTGAACCTACCTGCCAATGCAACGGTGCCAACCACCACCCCATTCAGTCCGACCGTGCCGAGCAGCTTCAACCAGTCAACCTCGTTCACGGTTTACGATTCGCTGGGCGCAACCCATACGGCCAGCATATATTTCACCAAAACCGCGGCTTCCGGGGCTTGGAATGCCAACCTTTATATTGATGGCACCGCCGCTGGGGCTGCTCAGCCGATCAGCTTCGACAGCAGCGGCAAGCTGACCACTCCAGCCAATGGCCAACTGGCCTTTCCTGCCGTGACCATCAATCCGAATGCCCAGCCGCTCAGCGTGACCATGGATCTTAGCAAGGCCACCCAGTTTGGTAGCAATTTCTCGGTGACCTCGGTTTCCCAGAATGGTTATCCAAGTGGCAACATGACCGGGGTTGCGGTGGCCCCAGATGGGGTGGTCTCGGCACGGTTTTCCAATGGTCAGTCGACCTCGCTGGGGCAGGTGGCCCTGGCCAATTTCGCTGACCCTCAGGGGCTGCAGAAACTCGGCAATACCAACTGGTCTGAATCCTTTCAGTCCGGTGCGGCGGTACGCGGGGTGGCTGCTGGCGGTACCTTCGGGCAGATCCAGTCCGGAGCCCTGGAAGGTTCCAACGTCGATCTGACCGCCCAGCTGGTCAACATGATCAAGGCGCAGCGCAACTATCAGGCCAATGCGCAAATGATCCAGACCGACCGCACCGTTACCAACACCATCATCAATATGCGCTCATAAGGAATCGCTATGGATCGCGCCATCTTCATCGCCATGACCGGAGCCACGCAGACCATGCGGGCCCAGGCTGAAAACAGCAACAACCTGGCCAATGCCAATACCGTGGGTTTCAAGGCCCAAGTAGCAGCGTTCCAGAGTATTCCGGTGCTGGGTGAAGGCTATGCCTCACGCATCAATGCGGTGTCGCGCGGGGTTGGGGTGAATATGACCACCGGACCGCAAATCGATACCGGGCGACAACTGGATGTAGCGGTACAGGGTCAGGGCTGGATCGCAGTGCAGGCCCCCGACGGCAGTGAGGCCTATACCCGTGCCGGGGCGTTGCACTTGTCCCCAACCGGTATGTTGACCACGGCCCGCGGCATGCCGGTTCTCGGTGACAACGGTCCCATTACGATACCGGCGTATACGCAGCTGAAGATCGGTGCTGATGGCACGATTTCGGTCATCCCCACGGGCCAGAGTCCGGCAGCGATGGCTTCGATCGGTCGCATCAAACTGGTCAATCCAGCACTTGCTGGAATGTCTCAGGGTAGCGATGGACTGATGCATATGCGCAGCGGCAATCCGGCCCCGGCCGATGCCAGCGTACAGCTGGCCTCCGGGGTGCTGGAGGGTAGCAATGTTAATCCGGTCGATGCCCTGGTGCGAATGATTGCCCTGACCCGGCAGTACGAGATGCAGGTGCGCACCATTCAAACTGAAAAGCAGAATGCCCAGGCGGCGACCCGATTGCTGTCGCTGAACTGACCCAATAGCGCGGCAAGCGCGAGGAGCAGGAAATTATGTTTAATGCACTGTGGATTGCCAAGACCGGCCTGGATGCCCAGCAAACACGGATGGCGGTGACGGCCAACAATCTCGCCAACGTCAATACTACGGGCTTTAAACGCTCACGGGTGGAATTTGAGTCTTTGCTATATCAGGATCGGGGCCAGCCCGGCGGGCAGACCTCGCAGCAGACCCAGTCCTCATCGGGCTATATGCTCGGCACCGGGGTGCGGGTAGTGGGCACTGAAAAACTGTTTACCCAGGGCAATATCACCCAAACCGGAAATTCTCTGGATGTGGCCTTGCAGGGCCGTGGATTCTTCCAGATTCTCAAACCTGACGGGACGGTGGCCTACACCCGCGATGGTTCATTTCATCTCAACAACACCGGGCAACTGGTCACCGCCAGTGGCTATCCATTGCAACCGGCCATCCAGATTCCGGCCAACTCGCAAAGTATCACTATCGGTACCGATGGCACGGTCAGTGTGGCCGTTCCCGGTCAGGCGGCCCCGGTTCAGGTCGGCAATATCCAGACGGTTAGCTTCATCAACCCACCGGGCCTGCAGCCGGAAGGGCAGAATCTGTTTATGCAGACCGCCTCCAGTGGGGCGCCTCAGGCTGGGACTCCGGGTCTGACCGGTCTCGGCACGCTGCAGCAGGGGGCCTTGGAAACCTCCAACGTCAACGTGGTCGAATCGCTGGTCAACATGATCGAAGTGCAGCGAGCCTATGAAATGAACTCCAAGGCTATTTCTGCAACCAGCCGCATGCTCCAGTACCTGACCCAGAATGCTTGAGCCATAGCGATGAAGACGATATCACCCCGTATGTTGCTGCTGATCCTGATGGTGCTGCCGGTATTTCTGAGCGGTTGCGTCTCCTCACCACCCCGGCCGAATCAGGCTTTGATCGCGATGGCTAATCTGCCGCCACCCGCTGCGCCAACGGATGGCAGCATCTGGCGACCCGGTGGTAGTGGTGATCTGATTGCCGACCCCAAGGCACGGCGGGTGGGTGACATCCTGACCATCGTCTTGCAGGAGTCGATGCAGGCCAGCAAGAAGTCTTCCACTACCACCAGCAAAAAAGACAGTACCAACTTGAAGGCTCCGCTGATCCTGGGTACCACAGCAAGCTATCGGAGCAATCCATTGGCGACTTCCTTGAGTTCTGATAACAGTTTCAAGGGTGCTGGATCGAGCAGCCAGAGCAACCAGTTGAGCGGTGAGATTACCGTGGTGGTGGTGAGGCGGCTACCCAATGGGGTACTGATGGTGCGTGGCCAAAAGTGGCTGACCATCAATCAGGGCCGTGAACTGGTACGGCTCTCGGGACTGGTGCGGCCCCAGGATATCGGCCCAGACAATACCGTGTCCTCCAACCGTGTTGCTGATGCGCAAATTGTCTACACCGGCCGCGGGGTGCTTGCTTCTGCCAACGAGCCGGGTTGGCTGGGACGCTTTTTCAACTCCAAATGGTGGCCTTTCTGATGAACCGTTGGGTGCGCCAAGTTACCTCTTTCCTGGTCCTGTTGCTACTTGTGGGTGTGCTGCCTATCGCCCATGCCGACCGCATCAAGGACCTTTCACAGATTGCCGGAGTACGCCAGAACCAGTTGATCGGTTATGGCCTGGTGGTGGGCCTGGATGGCAGCGGTGACCAGACCAGCCAGGCACCGTTCACCACCCAGAGTCTGGAAAATATGTTGCAGCGCTTTGGCGTCACTATGCCGGCCAATGTGCGGCCACAGCTGAATAATGTTGCGGCGGTGATGGTAACCGCTGAGCTACCGGCCTTTGCCAAACCCGGGCAGTCGATCGATGTGGTGGTGTCTTCGATTGGCAATGCCAAAAGTTTGCGTGGCGGCACCTTGCTGATGACCCCTTTGCATGGCGCTGATGGGCATACCTATGCGGTGGCCCAGGGCAATGTGATCATCGGCGGGGTCAGCGCGCACGGTAAAAGTGGTTCCAGCGTGTCGGTGAACATCAACAATACCGGGCGCATCCCGGACGGGGCCTCGGTGGAGCGTGCTGTACCCAATGCTTTTGCTGCCGGGGGGCCGGTCGTGTTGAACCTGAATACGCCCAATTTCACCACCGCCAGCCGTATGGTCAAAGCTATCGATAAGGCCTTCGGTCCACATGCTGCGCAGGCCATCGATGCGACCTCGATAGCCGTCCATGCCCCGGCCCAGGTATCGCAGAGAGTGGTGTTTCTAGGCCAGTTACAGAATGTGCAGGTCGATCCGGGCAGTGCCCCGGCGCAAGTCATCATCAATGCTCGTACCGGCACCATCGTTATCGGCGCCAACGTCCGGGTATCTCCTGCTGCGGTCGCCAGTGGCAGTATCGTGGTAAGTATCGGCGAACAGCCGGGAATCAGTCAGCCCGCACCCTTCAGCAAGGGACAGACTGCACGGGTGCCGCGCTCCAGTGTGTCGATCACTGAGCAGGGTGGGCATCTATTCAAGTTGGGTCCGGACGTCAATCTGGATCAGATCGTACGGGCCATGAACCGCATTGGGGCGACCCCCAATGATCTTATTTCGATCCTGCAAGCGCTGAAAGCGGCTGGGGCACTGCATGCCAAGCTGGTGGTGATCTGAGTGAACGCGCTATCGGCATTGAATACGCCAGCCGCAGCAGAGCGCTCTGTATATACGGACTTCAGTGGGCTGAATCGGCTCAAGGCCTTGGCCACTGAGCACAATCCGGCGGCCATCGAGCAGACGGCAAGACAGTTCGAAGCTTTGTTTACGCAGATGCTGTTGAAGTCGATGCGTCAGGCCGATTTCGGCGGCGGCATTCTCGACAGTCAGGAGACCAAAATGTACCGTGGCCTGTTCGATCAACAGTTGGCCTTGACCCTCTCGCATCAGGGTTCGGGACTGGGGATCGCCAGCATGATCGAACGCCAGTTGCGGGCCCAGAGCGGTGTTGCTGCGACCCAGGTCAAAGCGGCCCCGACGATCGCGGCGGCAGCCCTCGGGCGGCCGTTTGCTACGTCATCAGATACCCCGGGTCTAGCTTCCAAGGGGAACGCCGCTGCGGGGTTCGGTACGGCCCTGCATATTCTCGATAAAGTGGCTCATGTCGCCATGGCCAGTGCCTTGCCTGGCAATCCGATTGCCTTTGTACGGGCCCTGGTTCCCTATGCTGAGCAGGCTGCGGCCCGGCTGGGGGTTTCCGCCCGAGCACTGTTGGCACAGGCGGCCCTGGAAACCGGTTGGGGTGCGCATATACCGAGTCGAGCGGACGGTCAGCCCAGTTTCAACCTGTTCGGCATCAAGACCGGTGCCGGCTGGCGTGGGGAAAGTGTGAAGGTTTCAACGCTGGAGTTTGTGGATGGGATCCCGGTACGCAGGCAAGATCAATTTCGTGCTTACCCCTCGCCGGCGGCTTCGTTCCACGATTATGCACAATTGCTGCTGTCCTCACCAGGTTATAGGCAGACCCTCAATCGGGGTGAGAACATCCGCGGCTTTGCTGAGGCCTTGGCGAGTTCCGGTTACGCCACCGATCCGCATTACGCGGACAAGCTGGTCAAAGTTGCTGAGAGTCCGCAAATGAACGCCGCTCTTGCCAGCCTCAAGCTGACGCCGCAGGTGCCGCTACACAAGCAAGGCTCACTATGAAATTGACAGGTTCCAGCGGAGGGCTGCGAGATGCCTGATTTACTTAATATCGGCGCCACCGGTCTGCGGGTTGCACAGATTGCGCTCGATACGACCGGCAACAACATCAGCAACGTCAACACCCCCGGCTACAGCCGTGAGCAGACGCAGATCGGTACCCAGATCCCGCAACGCATGGGCAGTTACTATATCGGTCAGGGCGCTCAGGTAATCGATATACAGCGCAGCTACAGTACCTTTCTGACCCGCCAGGTGCAAAACAGCACGGCAGCCCAGGGCCAGTACAGCGCCTACCATGGCATTGCAGCCCGGCTGGTCGATCTGCTCGGCAGTGGCAGTTCTAGCCTGCAATCATCGTTGGATCAATTTTTCGGGGCACTACAGGATGTAGCCACCAACCCGAGCAGCGTACCTACCCGGCAGGCCATGCTGGGCAAGACGCAGGCACTCGTCAGCAACTTCCATTCACTGGCCAGCCAGTTCGGCAATTTTCAGAAAGAGATCAATCTACGGCTCGGCAACGATGTGGCCAGTATCAACAGCCTTGGCCAGAGTATTGCCAAGCTGAACGCGCAGATTGCCCAGGCCATGGGTTCCAGTGGTGCGCCCAATGAATTGCTTGACCAGCGTGATGCAACCATCCAGAAATTGGCCAAACTGGTCGGTGTGCAGGTGACCCAACAGAATAATGGCACGGTCAATGTGGCCCTTGGCAAAGGCCAACCGCTGGTGGTCGGGGCTCAGGCGATCAAGTTGAAGATTGCCTCCAGCCCGTTTGACTCAAGCCGTAGTGAAATTGCCCTGGCGACAACCGGTCAGGTCATCAGCGGGCAGTTGAGCGGTGGGGATGTGGGCGGTTTGCTGTCGGTGCGCGATAGCGTGGTAGTGCCGGCCCTGAATCAGCTCGGTCGTCTGGCGGCTGCTGTGGCCATCAGCGTCAATGCTCAGAATCAAAAGGGCATGGATCTGAATGGGCAACTGGGTGGCAAGCTGCTTTCGATCGGTGCCCCGGTGGTATTACCGGCCGGTGCCAATACCGGCACCGCGACGCTCAGTGCCCGCATCAGCAATGTCAGTCAGTTGAGCGCCAGCGATTATATTCTGAGTCGCACCGCCAGCGGTTGGACGCTGACCGCCAGCGATGGTTCCAATGTGCCGATGGCCGGTACTGGCACGACAGCCAGCCCGTTCACTGCAGCCGGCCTGAGTCTGGTGGTCAGTGGTACGGCCCAAGTGGGTGACCGCTACCAGATCCAACCGACCCGCAGTCTGGCGCAAAGTCTGGGACTGCTCAGCAACGATCCCACCCGGATTGCCGCCGCCGTGCCGGTGCGCAGCGCGGCCGCCTCCGCCAATACCGGTAAGGCCAGTATCGGCAGTCCCGGTGTTACCAATGTCGGCAACCTCAATCTGCTCAATCCGGTCACCATCCAGTTCAGCACTCCGACAAGCTATCAAATCAATGGTGCGGGCAGCTATACCTATACCTCGGGTACCCCGATTTCGGTCAATGGTTGGCAGGTGGCGATCTCCGGTACCCCGGCCATTGGCGATCAGTTTACGGTGCAAGCCAATACCGGCGGGGTAGGCGATAACGGCAACGCTTTGAAGTTGGCCGGCCTGGCCGCAGTGAATCTACTCGATGGCGGCACCAGTACCTTAGGTGGTGCCTACGGCCAGTTGGTCGCCGGTACCGGTACGCTTACGGCACAATCACAAACTCAGCTGACGACGGCTACTGCTGTGGCCAATCAGGCCCAAGCCGCTCAGCAGAGTGTGGCGGGGGTAAATCTGAACGAAGAAGCGGCCAAGCTGTTGCGATTCCAGCAGTCGTTTCAGGCCGCCGCGCATGTTATCAGTACGGCACAAACCCTGTTTCAAACCCTGCTCCAGGCCGTAAGATGAGGACGCTGCCATGACTATGCGTATCTCTACCCTGTGGGCCCAACAAATGGCGGTCAACCAGATGCTGGATAACCAAAGCAAGCTTGCCACTATTCAGCAGCAAGTGGCCAGCGGTAAACGCCTGGTATCACCCGCCAGTGATCCGGCGGCGAGTGCGCGGGCTCTCAATCTTACTCATTACGAAACCACCATCAGCCAGTACCAGCGCAACATGGATGCCGGTAACAGTCGTTTGGGGATCGAGGATCAGGCTTTGTCATCGACTGTCAAAGTGCTGCAGTCGGTTCGTAGTCTGACCCTGGAAGGTATGAATGCCACCCAGTCGGCAACTTCACGGCAGAATGTCGCGATCCAGATTAACGAACAGCTGAAGCAGATTCTGCAGATCGCCAACACCCAGGATGCCAGCGGTTGCTACATCTTTGCCGGCAACCGCACTCACACCCAGCCCTTTGCACAAGGCCCGGCGGGGGTGAGCTACCAGGGGGATCAGGGCCAGCGGCGGATTGCCATCGCCGCAGGTCAGACCGTGGCGACCGGGGATCCGGGCTCGCAGGTGTTTCAGCAGATTCCCACCGGTAACGGTAGTTTTGCCGTCAGTGCCGCCGCCGCCAACCAGGGCACGGCAGTCATTGGTGCCAGCAGTGTAAGTAACCCTACCTTGTGGAATGGCGGCAGCTATACGCTGCAATTTACCGCCCCGAACAGCTATCAGGTACTGGATGCCGGCAACAATGTGGTAACCAGCGGCAGCTACCAGGTGGGCGATACGATTTCCTTCAAGGGCATCAGTATGACCTTGTCAGGAACCCCGGTAGCGGGAGATAACTTTCAGATTGGCCCCAGCTCACAGCAGAGCGTGTTCAGTACCGTTCAGTCCATCGTCACGGCACTGTCCTCGTCCGTGGTGACCGGACCGCAGCGGGCGCAGTTTGAGCAGCAAATCAATGGCCAGCTACATAACCTCGATCAGGCCCTCAATCGCCTGGTCAATGTACGGGCCGCAGTCGGCTCACGGATGCAGGTGATGACGCAACAGAAACGGGTCAGTGCCAATGTGAGTCTGCAGGTAAAAACCACCTTGTCCGGCCTTACCGATCTGAACTATGCCAGCGCGATCAGCAAACTAAATCTGCAGATGACGGCGCTGCAGGCCGCCCAACAGGTTTACGTAAAAGTTCAGGGCTTGTCGCTGTTCAACTATGTGAAGTAGTCCGATTGATTCCTGGTGGCATCGCTCCGCGTCTGCGGCCATGGACAAGCACGCCGCTACTCATTTGTCATTCCTGCGTAGGCGGGAATCCACCCGGCCCGGATCACGCATGAGGCCAGCTCGGACGGTGTCGCCAGAGCGTGGATCCCGGGTCTCCGCTCCGCTTCGCCCGGGATGACGAGACTTCTCGCGTCGCCCGCACCCCCTTTCGTCATTCCTGCGTAGGCAGGAATCCACCCGGCCCGGAACGCGTTGGAGGTTTGCTCGGGCGCTACTGCCAGACCGTGGATCCCGGGTCTGCGCCCGGGATGACAGAGAAAGTGTTGCGTTTCGCTCGGGATGACCCGACAAGGGCGTCGTGAACCACGGCAATGGACAAGCTGCCGTTACTCTCTTGTCGTCATTCCCGCGCAGGCGGAAATCTACCCGGCCCGGAACACGCCGGAGGTTGTGGGTAAGGCACGAGCTACCCCATCATGGGACGATGACTAACCCAATGAGTTTTAACAAATGCCAGTCTGCGAAGGCGGTATTATCAACATTGGGTTATTGGTTCTTTGAGACACCATCATGCAAGGGTTGACGCTTGAGCAATTCCGGGCCAGTCAAGATGCCGGCGGCGTGCTGTCGGTGACCCTCAAGGCCGCTGGCGCCGGTTTTGAAGTACAGATCGAAACGTCCCGAGGGCCGGCCAAGTTGGTGAAAACCCGTAATCAAGGTGAGCCACGTTGGTTTCTCGACCCACGCAAAGCATTGCTGTTGCTGCGCGACTTGGGTATCCGAGAGGCACATATTGACGGTCAGCAATGGCGGCCCGATGAACATCTACTTGAGCGCAAGCCTCGTGCTGGTCGAGCCGTGGCAATGAAGCCCCCCCATGAGGCTCTTACACACAACGATTGGCTGCGTCAAAAGTTGCATCAATCGGCTGCCGACATCCATCCGCGTGTGTTACACGATCAGGTCATGAGTGATGCGCAGGCATTGATTGATCGTAAGCGTCAGGCTCATGGCCCTAAGACCCCGACTTGAATGGAGTGCATCGGCACGTACTGACCTGTTGGCGATTATTGCGTACATTGCCGACGATAACCTACAGGCAGCGCAAGACCTCAAAGACGAAATTGAAGCCAAGGTCAGTGCTCTGCTGGAGCATCCGCAGCAATATGCCCAGAGTAAACGGGCTCCTGGCTACCGGCAAATAACCGTGCGCAGCCATTACTTGGTGTTCTACCGATTGTTGAGTGTGTCGACAGCGCCGATCATTGATATTGCTGCCGTGGTGCATGCCCGCCGCTTGTGGCCTCTGTAACCACCGGGACAGCTTGTAAAGCGGTTACGTACTCCGATGGCTGAGGTCATCCCCGATGCTGAGTATCTGGGGATGGACGAATACGTTTCTATCCACCCGGCACGCCCCCTTATTGTCATTCCCGCGTAGGCATGAATTCCACCCTGCCCTGAACGCGTTGGAGGTTTGCTCGGGTGCTATCCCCAGAGCGTGGATCCC